>JBATIN010000349.1:0-4541 GCA_049667765.1 Flavobacteriaceae bacterium | reverse complement strand
ACCGAAGACAGAGCAGGTAGATATCTTGGTAAAGCGCATCAAAGATGAGTTTTACCATCTTCCTTCGGGTGTGGTGGGTATTGGCGGTGGAACCTTGTTGGACCTGGCCAAAGCAGTTGCCATTCTTTTGAATAATAAAGGCAGTGCAGCCGAGTATCAAGGTTGGGACCTGGTTCATCATAAATCGGTATATCACGTAGGTATCCCCACCATAAGTGGTACCGGTGCAGAAGTTTCTAGAACTACGGTACTTACGGGTCCTGAAAAAAAATTGGGCATAAATTCCGATTATACCACTTTTGATCAAGTCGTACTAGATCCCAAGTTGACCCAAGGTGTCGATAAAGCCCAATGGTTCTATACAGGTATGGACTGTTATATTCATTGTATTGAATCGTTGACCGGGACTTATTTGAACGCCTTTAGCCAGAGCTATGGTGAGAAGGCCCTGGATCTGTGTAAAGAAGTATTTTTGGGAGACCTAACAACTTCTGACGGACGAGACAAGCTTATGATGGCCTCTTGGCACGGCGGTATGAGCATCGCCTATTCACAGGTAGGTGTGGCCCATGCCTTAAGTTATGGACTATCGTATCAGTTAGGAGTTAAGCATGGTATTGGCAACTGCATGGTCTTTCAGCATTTGGAAGAATTTTATCCAGCAGGGGTTCAACTTTTTAATAAGATGCTGGAAAAACATCAAGTAGCGATACCAAAAAATATCTGTGCCCAATTGAACGATAGCGATTTTGATGCCATGATAAGGGTTTCCATGGGTATGGTACCTCTTTGGGAAAACGCATTGGGTAAGGACTGGGCCAAGATTATTACCCCAGAAAAATTAAGGTCCATTTACGAAAAAGTATAATGCTTTTGGAGTGATGAGTAGGTAGTTGCAGTGGGCAGTTGTTTGTTAAAACCTTCAATTAATCCGGCTATTTTACTCTCAAAATACCATACAAATGCAAAGCCTGGCAAAATTTATATACTTTAACCTATTAGGATGGAAATTGGTCGGTGATTTTCCCAATCTAGATAAGTGCATATTCATTGTGGTGCCCCATACCAGTTGGGTAGACTTCTTTCTTGGACTTTTGGTGCGTAGGGTTTGGAACGAAGAGATCAATTTTATTGGTAAAAAAAGTCTTTTCAACTTCCCTTTCGGGTGGTATTTTAGGTGGATGGGCGGTGCGCCTATTGATCGTAGCAAAAACAGCGACACCGTAACGGCGATCGCCAAGATTTTCAATGAACGCGAAAAATTCAGATTGGCCCTTTCGCCCGAAGGCACCCGCAAAAAAGTGACCCAATGGAAAACAGGGTTTTATTACATTGCCAAGACCGCCGGGGTACCTATTATAATGGTGGCCTTTGATTATGGCAAAAAAGAAATAAAAACTTCGGCACCTCATTTTCCAACCGATAACAAAGAGGCCGATTTTAAAATCTACAAATCGTTTTTTGAAGGGGTAGTGGGCAAGGTTGCTGAGTATAGTTAAGCGTCGTTTCGCTAAAGACCAAAGTCTTGCACAAATTTTGTTTTTTTTCTGAATAGCTACTCCTCCATAGAATGGTACACATTCTGCACGTCGTCGTCTTCCTCTATTTTTTCCAGTAGTTTTTCAACATCGGCGGCCTCTTCTTCGGTCAGTTTTTTGGTAACCTGCGGTATGCGTTCAAAACCCGAGGAAAGAATCTCAATGTCACGGCTTTCCAGTTCTTTCTGTATGGCGCCAAAACTTTCAAAAGGCCCGTAAATAAGAATGCCATCATCATCGATAAAGACTTCTTCTGCGCCAAAATCGATCATTTCGAGTTCCAGTTCTTCGGGGTCGATGCCCTCAGCGGGAATTCGGAAATTACAGGTATGGTCGAACATAAATTCAACAGATCCTGAAGTACCCAAACTACCGTTACATTTGTTGAAATAACTGCGTACATTGGCTACGGTTCTGGTATTGTTATCGGTGGCCGTTTCAATTAAAATAGCGATACCGTGAGGGGCATAGCCTTCAAAAAGCACTTCTTTAAAATCACCAAGACTTTTGTCAGAAGCACGCTTTATGGCACGCTCAACATTATCTTTGGGCATGTTGACCGACTTGGCATTCTGAATTACCGCACGCAATCGGGCATTGGAATCTGGATCTGGTCCACCTTCTTTTACCGCCATGACAATATCTTTTCCAATGCGTGTAAAGGCTTTGGACATGGCCGACCAACGTTTCATTTTACGTGCTTTTCTAAATTCAAAAGCTCTTCCCATTTCCTTTCTTTTTTTAACGAAGCAAAATTAGTTAAATTTTAAGTGCATGTTCAGCCCTAAAACTTCTTTTTCCTAACTCTTAACTCTCCATGATTTTATCAATGGCATGCGCCAGTTCAAAGTCTTTTTCGGTAATACCGCCAACGTCATGGGTATTCAACCGTATGTTCAATGAGTTGTACACATTGCTCCAATCGGCATGATGGTTGTGTTTCTCAAACTCGAACGCGATTCTGGTCATGGCCGAAAATGCCTCCTTAAAATTTTTGAATTCGAACGAGGTCTCTATAGCCCCATCAACATATTCCCAGCCTTCTAATTTATCAAGGCGTTCTTGTATGGTGCGATCTGTTAGTTTTTGCATAATGTAAATATTTGGTTAAAGATAGTCAAGTGTACGAATTTCTTCAATTCAAAATATGATGATCTATTATTTCTTGAAAAGTGGCCTGTAAGTTTTTTGGCAATTTGTTTTCTTTGGGCAATACGGCCATGTACCGTTCTTCGTTGGTGGTAAATACTCTTTTATAAATGGGGTTGAAGTTGCCTATACGCCCTACGATTTCACGAATAAAGTCTTCATGGTGTACCAGATCAGTACTGCCTAAATGGTAAATGCCACTTTTATGACGATTGATCAGGTAGTGGATCTGCTGTGTTAATTTATCAACATGGGTCACGTTCATTATAAGGTTTGGAAATACCTCTACAGGCTCATTTTTCCAGATGTTATTCTTGATCTCTTTTACCCTGGGCGACCCGTTACCGAACACCATCGGAATTCTTAAAATGCCCATTTTTTGTTTGGGCAATCGCAACAACATGTTCTCGATCTTAATTTTTAGACGGCCATAAACACTTTCCGATAAGGTTTTGTCATATTCATAGGAAGGGTATTTGCTATAGGCGTCGAATACATTTGCCGAAGAGAGAAAGTAGAGCTTACATTCATTTTCTGCAATGAATTCAACCATATGTTCGTGTGCTTGAATCTGCGCAGCAAAATTTCCCCTTAGGGCCGAAATGATGATTTGTGGGCGAATTGTTTCCAACAATTCAAAAACATCGTCATCTTCTAAGCTATACTGAAAAAACTGTTGGTTCTCTCGGTATGTTTTAGCAGTAAAAAAGGTGCCATAGGTATCAAAATAGTTGCAAAGCTCTTTGTAAATAGCGTTGCCTAGAAATCCACTTGCCCCTAGTATCAGTATTTTTTTGCCTCCTTGCTGCGCCTTCCCCTGCTGTTTGGCCATACCTTGTTATTCTTTGTAAAACGGCAGTTTTACCACCGTGGCGGGTACTGCATTTTTTCGTATTTGTATATTGATCTTGCTGCCGACTTCCGAAAATATAGTGGGTACGTACCCTAGTCCAATGCCTTTGCCCATAGAAGGAGACATGGTACCTGAGGTTACGATGCCGATTTTATGGCCCTGACCATCTACAATATCGTAATCATGACGTGGAATGCCTCGGTCGTCAAGCTCAAAAGCTACCAACTTACGTGTTGGGCCATGTGCCTTCTCTTTTTCAAGGGCTTCGCTATTAACAAAATCTTTGGTGAATTTAGTAATCCAGCCCAAACCAGCTTCCAAAGGTGACGTTGAATCGTTAATATCGTTTCCGTAAAGGCAGTAGCCCATTTCAAGACGCAGGGTATCCCGAGCTGCCAAGCCAATCGGTTTAATTCCAAAATCTATCCCTGCCTCCATAACCTTGTCCCATACCTGTTGTACTTCTTCGTTCTTGCAGTAGATTTCGAAGCCACCAGATCCGGTATACCCGGTTGCCGAAATGATTACATATTCGATATCTGCAAAATCGGCAACTACAAAATTGTAGAACTTGATTTCGGCAAGATCAACAGTTGTCAATGATTGCATCGCTTCAACCGCTTTTGGGCCTTGGATTGCCAAAAGGGAATAGTTCTCTGAAAGATCACGCATCTCAGCTTTGTAGGTTGCGTTGTATGTAGAAATATGGTCCCAGTCTTTTTGTATGTTCGAAGCGTTTACGACCAACAGATATTGCTCTGCTTTAATACGATACACGATAAGGTCATCGACAATGCCTCCTGTCTCATTGGGTAGACAGCTATATTGCGCTTTTCCGATTGTCAATTTTGAGGCATCGTTAGAGGTGACTTTTTGAATCAGGTCAAGTGCGGTCGGTCCGGAAATTAAAAACTCGCCCATGTGGGAAACATCAAAAACCCCAACGCCCTTACGAACGGTTTCGTGTTCTGCATTTACACCCTCATAGGAAACGGGCATGT
>JBATIN010000348.1:0-8449 GCA_049667765.1 Flavobacteriaceae bacterium | reverse complement strand
GCCAACACGCATATGTTCGTATTACTTTTTGCATGGATAGGCAGTTTTGAGGGATATTTCTCAAAATAGAATCCGATTTGTTCGTCATTCAGAAACAAAGAACCAATAGGCGTTACGGTCGGATTGTTTTCAGAATCGACCGAAGCCACAGAAACATGGAAATTTGTTCTGAAGCTTGTATTGAAGTGTTTTCTTATAGTTGTCCAATCTCGTTTAATGTCCATTTTTTGGTCTATTTGCCGATTATGTTGTTATAGGCATCCGGAATCGGAATTCCTTCAAATCCACCCGTCAATCCATATAGAATAAATATTGTAATAAGAACCCCGAAGATAAATATAGTATACGACTGGGCAGTAACCGAAACCCCTAGCATAGTGTTTTTCATTTTTAACCGAGGAACAGAAGCAATATGAGCGAAAAATGAAATGATCGCCAACCCATAATAAGGGGTGAAGAATAGGCTTAACGGAAAAGTGTTAAGGCCGGCTACACCAAAGTAGAAGTTGGTGTCAAGTTCAAGCAGATATCTACCAGCCATTACCGCACCCACGTGAAAAAGAAAGAAAAATGCAAGATAGAAGCCTGACCAAATATGAAGCTTTTCAAAAAACGTTGACGCCCTAGACCTATGATCAAAAAACAGTTTTAGGCCCGATATTATTTGTACAAGTACAGCCAGCAGCAGCAGTGATTCAACTATGATGTTTCGGTAGAATACCCGTAAAACCTCCATGGTTTCAATATGGGCCTCGGGCCCGTAAATGGAAATGGCATGGTTAAATAGATGTAATGCCACGAAAACCGTAATGGTCAACCCTGATATGTAATGTATTTGTTTTAAGTTCATTAACTGCTATTGATTTCCCAAATAAATCATCCCTGCAATCAAGATCAGAAGTAACCATTGTCCTAATTTGAAAAAACTATTTGGAAATTTTTTTGAAATTATCAATGTGATCAAAAAAGCCAAACCATACCCTAAAAAGTATATCGACAAAATATTCAACAGGAGTTTGGGATCTTTGAAATAATCGGTAAAAGTGATGAGTGCCAGCCCTATGGAAGCGAATAAGAAATCAATTGAAACTATATGAAAGGCGCCTCTTCCCATGAGCCAATTTTGCATTTTTTTCGTGTCCACCTCGGTCGGTTCAAAATTTCTATACTCCTTGTCTCCTCCGAAAGTATGGGCTATAAAAGTTAGGAAAACGAGGGCATTTGCGATAAGTAATGTAGTATTCATCTTTTTTTTCAAAGATAAGATATAGCCCTCGGCGAGCCTTTGACATAAATCAAATTCCGTTTTTCGGATTCCGTAACCGGCTCAAAGTTTCTTGGGTAATACCCAGATAAGAAGCCATGTCACCTAATGGTGCCCGGTGCTCTATTTTAGGATACTTTTCGAGCAAACTATCGTATCGTTCCCTGGAGGTCTTGAATTGAATGGAAACGATGCGTTGCTGCAATTGTAACATCGTTTTGGTAACGCTTAACCGACCAATACGCTCAAAATCGTGATGTTTCTCGCATAATTTTTCTATGTCATCTCTCTTGAGTACGAGGAGTGTACTGTCTTCTAAAGTTTCAATGTTGTGCTGGCTGGGAACCAATAAAAAAAAGCTGATAATAGAGGATATAAAATCATGCTCGAAAGCAAACCAGTCGGTAATGGTCTTTCCATCATTTAAGTAATAGGCACGCATTCCGCCGTTTATAATATAATATAGTTTATCGGAATATGAACCTTCTTCCACAAGTAAGGTTCCTTTTTTTACCTTTAGTATCTGACATGTTTTTTTTACATCGGTATAGGTTGCCGGTGACATGGCACCATACTGATCTATTAGGGACTGAAGTGCTCCGTCAATCAAAATTCTAAAGTTTGGTATGTTTAAAAGTTGGTTCGCATTTATAAAGGACTCTGCCTTCGATCAATTTCAATGTTGCAGTACCACAGTTTTTCCTGTTTTGGCACTCTCCCTGGCAGCTTCTAGAATTTCTACCACGATCATATTATTTTCTAAGGAGGATAAGTCGTACCTCGGGAGTTCAATTTCATTTCTAATAACAGCGGTCAAAAGTAAAAAAGGATCATTATATGGGGCTTGGCGTTCTTCAAGTTTCGAGGCTTCTTCGCTAAAACCATCATACCCCTCAGAAATACGAACACGCAGATCATGACGGTTGTCGGCATAGACGACACCGGTTACTCCGTAGATTTCCATGTCTTTTCTGCCAATTGGCCAATTCCAGCTAGGTTCCAAAATGGCTGTACTAGTGTCGTAAGATAAAAGTATGGTACAATCATCGTCTACATCAGGATTGTTCTCGGGTTGTAATTGTTGTGTGACGGCGGTAACCGAATTTGGTCTTTTGCCTTCGTGTAGCCAAGTTAGTAGGTTGGCCCCGTAACATCCAAAATCGATGATTGCCCCGCCACCGTTTTGAACGGGATCGGTCAGCCACTCTAAAAACTCGTCCTGAACCCCAATTTTTTTTGGGCCTTTGTGACCATCGCGCACGATTACCTTGCGAATCGCTCCAATGGCGCCTTCCTCTAAAAGTTCATAAGCCTTATGATTCGTAGGGTACCAGGTGGTTTCGTAATTCGTCAACAGATGAATGTTGTGTTTTCTGGCCAAAGCCTCCATTTTTTGTGCATGTTCGACACTCACTGCCAACGGTTTTTCGACCATGACGTGAACGCCTCTGGGAGCGGAAGCCTCCACAACTGCCAAATGTTCATAAATAGAACCGAAGGCGGTCACGGCCTCGGGTTTTTTTGCTTCCATCATTTCATCCAAAGTATCATAGACCAAATCCATGGAAAGTCCATATTGCTTAATATAGCGCTCTGCCAACGCTTGATTGGGCTCAACGATGCCCACAATATTAATGTCTCCTTTTTTTTCTGCGCCAAATACCCAGTTTACATGGCCGTGTGTAAGGCCGGCTACCCCGACTTTGAGCGGTTCTTTTTGGGCTATCAACTGAATCATGGACAGTATTAGTAACAGGGGAAGTAGATTTTTCATGTTGGTCTCGATTTTTTTAAAGATAAAAAAAGATTGGATATCAAGTACATGGTGAAGTGTAACTAGGCATTCACCAAAAACGTAAGACTTTGCAAACAAAAAATTACCGTTATAAATAGATACAATCCTTTTCCAAAACCTTAGAATACTGCTTATGACAAACTCGCCAAGCTCTTCTCTAAAGTCTCGATCTTGGCTTTGGCATCGGCCTGCTTCTTGCGTTCAAGCGCAATCACCTGTTCAGGGGCGTTGTTTACAAAGCGCTCGTTAGAAAGCTTTTTTTGTACCGATTGTAAAAAGCCACGTGTATAGTCAAGCTCCTCGCGTATTTTTTCCATCTCCGCCTCCACATCAATGGCTCCGCTCATGGGGATAAAATATTCGTTGCTTTTTACCCGAAAGGTCAAGGCGCCATCAATAGGCGAATCGATATAGTAAACCTTGGTAACATTGGTCAATTTTTCAATAACCACGTTCCAATCTTTAGCTATATTTTCTGAATTCAGCACAGAGAGTTCCAAGGCATCTTTCATAGCGATATTTTTATCTTTTCGAATGGTTCTTACGCCAGCAATAACATCTGAGGCAAACTCGAACCCTTTGATCAATCGTTCTTCAACGTTTGCAATCTTGGGCCATTGCGCAATGATCAAAGCCTCTTCAGGAGTTCTTTTGGCAATATGTTGCCAAATTGCTTCGGTCAAGAAGGGCATAAAAGGATGAAGGAGTTTTAGGTTTTGCTCTAAAATATCTATGACTGCTTCATAAGTGGTTCTATCGATAGGCTGCTGATAGGCAGGTTTTACGATTTCTAAAAGCCATGAACTATAATCGTCCCAAACCAATTTGTAAGTGGCCATGAGCGCGTCTGAGATACGGTATTTGCTAAAATGGTCCTCAATTTCGGCCAAGGTCTGATTAAATTTGGAATGGAACCATGCAATACCCAATTTTGAGGCTTCGGGTTGGGGGATATCGGTAACTTCCCATCCTTGAACCAATCGGAAACCGTTCCAGATTTTGTTGGCGAAATTCTTGCCCTGTTGACAGAGGTCTTCGTCGAACATCAAATCATTGCCTGCTGCTGAACTCAAGAGCAACCCTACTCGTACCCCGTCTGCTCCATAGGTGTCGATTAATTTTAGGGCATCAGGTGAATTTCCAAGTGATTTTGACATTTTTCGCCGTTGCTTGTCTCGCACGATTCCTGTGAAATAGACATTTTCAAAAGGTTTTACTTTGCGATATTCATACCCTGAGATGATCATTCGCGCTACCCAAAAAAAGATAATATCGGGCCCCGTGACCAAATCGCTGGTAGGGTAGTAGTAGTTGATGTCCTTGTTATCGGGCTCTAAAATGCCATTAAAAACGGTCATGGGCCATAGCCAAGAAGAGAACCAAGTGTCTACGACATCTTCGTCTTGATGTAAATCCTTGGCCGTTAGTTCATACTTGTTGGATTTTTTCTGGGCTAATTTTAATGCTTCTTCGATGGTTTCCGCAACTACAAAATCGTTTTGCCCGTCACCGTAGTAATAGGCTGGTATGCGCTGGCCCCACCATAATTGACGTGAAATATTCCAATCGCGAATATTCTCCATCCAATGACGGTAGGTGTTATCGAATTTTTTGGGAAAGAACTTAATTTCCTCGGTTTCTAGAACGGCTTTCAGGGCGGGTTTCACCAAATCTTCCATTTTCAAAAACCATTGATCTGACAATCGAGGTTCAATAACGGCCTTGGTACGTTCAGAAGTCCCCACTTTGTTGAGGTAGGTTTCGGTCTTTTTTAAATGCCCTTTTTCTTCGAGTTCTTTTGTTATTTCTTTTCTGACAACGAACCTGTCTTTTCCTTCATAATGCAATCCGAAGGAATTAAGGGTTGCATTGGCGTTGAAAATATCAATAGTCTCCAATTGATGTTTTTCACCCAAGGCCTTGTCATTAATATCGTGGGCCGGGGTAACTTTTAGGCATCCGGTACCAAATTCAATATCGACATAATCGTCTTCGATTATAGGTATGACCCTATTACAAATCGGGACAATGGCATTCTTGCCTTTTAAATGTTGATATCGCTCGTCGTTAGGGTTAATGCAGATGGCGGTATCACCTAAAATGGTCTCGGGCCGTGTTGTGGCTATGGTTACTTTTTCGTCAGACCCTTCTATTTTATACGCCAAATAATAAAGCAGTCCTTGTTTTTCTTCATAAATAACCTCTTCGTCGGATAGGGTGGTCTGTGCTTCGGGATCCCAATTGACCATGCGATAACCTCTGTAAATCAACCCCTTATCAAATAAATCGATAAAAACCTTGATAACCGATTTGGACATGTTGTCATCCATGGTGAACGCCGTACGGTCCCAATCACAAGAACACCCCAACTTTTTTAATTGTTCCAATATCACTCCACCATACTCGGTTTTCCATTCCCAAGCATGTTTCATAAATTCCTCGCGAGAAATATCTGATTTGTTGATTCCTTGTGCTTTTAGTCTGGCAACTACCTTGGCCTCGGTGGCAATGGAGGCATGATCGGTGCCAGGTACCCAACAGGCATTTTTTCCCATTAAACGGGCCCTTCGGATCAAAACGTCTTGCAAGGTATTGTTCAGCATATGCCCCATGTGAAGTACGCCGGTTACGTTAGGCGGAGGGATAACTATCGTGTAGGGTTCACGTTCATCAGGTGTTGAATGAAAGTAATTATGCCGCATCCAGTAATCGTACCAACGATTTTCTGCAGTTTTAGGCTCATATTTTGATGGAATTTTCATTTTTTGGTACGATTTTTGGTTATTGCTTGTCGGCAAAAAAAGCAGTCTAATGAATTGTGTTAAAATATTGAACTGGCTTGCTTTTTGGCGAAAACAGAATACGAAACAAAAATAAGTAACGTTATTACATAACAAAAGGATTTTGAGGTTCATCTGAAAAGATTTACTTTTGAAGTCAACCCTAAATTAAAAATGATGAAAAAAATAGTACTTGTATTATTTATTGGTCTCATGGCTTTAAATCTAACCGCACAGGAAAAAGCGGCCAAAATTGAGTTTAAATCCGAGACTGTAGACTATGGAGAAATTGAAAAAGGTGCCGACGGGGTACGTGTTTTTGAATTCACCAACACTGGTGATGCACCACTAATTATTAGTAAAGTAACTTCTAGTTGTGGATGTACCATACCAAAGAAACCCGAAGATCCTATTTTACCAGGTAAAACAGGTGAGATTCAAGTGAAATATGATACCAATAGGGTAGGACCGATTCGTAAGGCGATAACCGTTATATCGAATGCCGACACGCCAACTAAGGTATTGAAAATAAAAGGAGAGATTAAGGCTAAGGATGCCCAAGGTACCGAGTAATACATCGCAAAAAGTAATAAGTAAAAACCCTGATGGAAACATCAGGGTTTTTCTTTGAACATATTTTTAAGTACAAAAGTAAAGAGCAAATCGGCATTGTAACGTTCAATGAGTACTTTGATTCTTTTGCCTTCTTTTTCATTCAGCAAGTGCATTATTTCTTGCAGTTTATAGCGGTGTACGCTTTTACCGTTTACGGCCAAAATAACATCACCTTCCTGTAGGCCTGCTGTTTCGGCTGGGCTTCCTGCCCGAATGCCTGAAACAACAATCTCCGGTACTAAGCTCAATCTCGTCTTGTTCTCAAATAGAATTTGTACGTTTCCGAAAGTTTCCTCATTTTCTTTTACCACACCACGGGCATCGGCAATGCTTTCAGAAATGTACCGAAGTCCGTCATGTTGTAAGTCTATGCCGCTCATATTAAATTGAAAAGGACTGTTAAAATGGTTATTTTTTTTAAAAGTGATTTGGCCGTTGGGATAGTCAAAGATAATATTGAACCGTTTTAATACTTCACCGCCCATGCTGCCGTTTCGGTCGCCGAGGTTTTTTATGGCATTAAATGAAGATTTGTCGGGGAATGCGGCCTTGGCATCTTGTAGTACAAAACTTCCTATTTTTAAAGCATTGACCATAGTGCGTTTGCCAAAAATATTCCCGCTCAATCCTTTGCCAAGAAAATCGTTATAATTTTTGTCCGGAATATCAATTTCTTCATTCTCAAAGAGCCAAATAGCATCACTGCTGCCGGTGTCAAGGAGCATTTTAACCGGTATTCTTTTATTGTCATTCATGTAGACCTCTCCGTCAACATAGGCTTTTTTCCGAATGATATGTAGCGGTAAGGTTTCACTTTTTGCTCTTTTTTTATAGGTGTAATGATCTGGATTGTGGAATTTTATGGTGTTTGATACGTAGTTGATATCTACTATAAAATCTTTAAAAAGTTCATAGCCAATAATACCGTGTACGGGTATGCCCAGGCTTGGTGAAAAATTCATGTCTTTGTCTAGTACTACATACAATTTCTGATCTCGACTTTGAATGTCTCCTAATCTAAATTGATTGCCCATTGAGCTCAAAGCTTGTATGGGTTCTCCTTCTCCCAAACCGTTAATGGTAATTTCCGATACATTATTGATCATGATAGAATCTTGATCGGTGAGGTTGAATAGAATGGGCTTACCAACGCCTGAATCCAGCACAAATGAAAGTTCGGTGCCGTTCACCGTCATCGGAATGATGATCAAGTTATTGATGAATTTAAATTTTACTTTTTGAAATTTTGTATTCTTCGACAATTCGAAGCCTTGTGAATTTCCTAATAAAGGAAATCCAAGTAAACATAGAACGATAATGTAGGTAAATCGCTTCAACTTTCTTTCAACTAAAGGGTTAACTATCTTAAAGTTAAGAATTTATATAGCTCGGCCGATGTTAATTAACATAAATCTTGTCTGTTAAATAATTCTGGCCGCTATTGTATTGTATGCTTGCTTTTCTCATTTTTGCTTAAAATATATAAACATGCCAGCGATATCGCACAAGGGGCAATTAATGCCGCAATCTCCCATTAGAAAATTGGTTCCTTTTGCCGAGCAGGCAAAAAAAAATGGGGCCAAGGTCATTCATTTGAATATCGGTCAACCCGATATAAGAACCCCTCAGGTGGCGCTCGATGCCATTAAGAATAATAGCATTGAAGTTTTAGAATACAGTAGAACAGAGGGTTCCGAACAATATCGCGAAAAAATCGCCTTATATTATGCCAAGCATCAGATCAAGGTTGACGCTTCTGATATTATTGTTACCACGGGCGGTTCCGAGGCCCTGTCTTTTGCCATGGGCAGTATCGCCGATAATGGTGATGAGATAATTATTCCTGAACCTTTTTATGCCAATTACAATGGTTTTGCAACTGCATTGGGGATTAATGTAGTGCCTGTGGTATCGCACATCGATACTAATTTTGCTTTGCCTCCGATTGAGGCATTCGAAAAGCTGATCACCCCTAAAACTAAGGCCATTTTAATC
>JBATIN010000347.1:0-4848 GCA_049667765.1 Flavobacteriaceae bacterium | reverse complement strand
TTTCTACCCCGTTCCCCAAAATAAACGCCACCTGTCAGTTCACGAAGGATAATTAGATCCGTGCCTTCAATACGTTCCCTTTTTAATGGGGATTTATCGATTAAAGATGGAAAAGTAAAGGTGGGGCGTACATTGGCAAAAAGTCCCAATTTCTGGCGCATTTTCAGTAAACCTTGCTCAGGGCGTACTTTTGCCGATGGGTCATTATCAAACCTAGGATGGCCGATGGCGCCAAAAAGCACAGCATCAGCAGCTTCACAAACCGCATGGGTGGAATCAGGATAAGGTTCTCCAACCGCATCGATAGCAGCAGCACCGGTTAAGGCTGGTGTCCAGTTGATTTGGTGATTGTACTTGGTTGCAATGGCATCACAGACTTTAACTGCTTGGTCGATAACTTCCGGGCCGATTCCGTCTCCGGCGAGTAGTGCTATGTTTAGTTTCATCAATAGTACTTTTGTTTTTCATTCCCGCGAAGGCGGGAAGCTGTTTTTATTGGTTCTTAGTTTAAATATTTTAGCGTTGTAGCCCTTCGACTGCACTCAGGATGACAATTAAATAATGTTTAGCATTTTTTCAGTTGCTTTAATAGCACTGACCGTCTGATCCGAGTCCAATCCTCTTGAAATAAATTCTTTTCCATCTTCTGACTCCCATGTGATTATGGTTTCACAGAGCGCATCCGAATTACTTCCGGGTGGAATTCTTACCGCATAATCAACAAGTTTGGGTAAATCAACTTTTCTTGTTTTATACACTTTTCGCAAAGCGTTCATAAAAGCGTCATATTGCCCGTCGCCCTGAGAGTGTTCTTCATATTCCTTTCCATCAATTTCAACGCATAGGGTAGTGGAGGGCTGCAAACCTTTGGCATGGGTAAGCACATATGATTTTACAAATACCTTTTGATTGAAATCGGTATCCAATACATCGGAAATAATATAAGGTAAATCTTCTTTGGTAACCCGTTCTTTTTTATCGCCGAGTTCAATGATCCGGGCCGTAACTTTTTTCAGTTCGTCGTCGTTCAAGGTCAGCCCCAATTCTTGTAAATTCTTTTGAATATTGGCTTTGCCCGACATTTTACCGAGGGCATATTTACGCTTTCTACCGAAGCGCTCGGGCATTAATTCACTAAAGTATAGATTATTTTTATTGTCGCCATCTGCATGAATTCCAGCGGTTTGCGTAAAAACACTGTCGCCAACAATAGGTTTGTTTGAAGGAATACTGATACCGGTAAAGGCCGATACCATTTTACTTACCTTGAACAATGCCTTTTCATTTACGCCTATTTTCACTTCGGGCATAAAGTCGTTGATTACGGCTATGGCACTGGCCATGGGGGCGTTTCCTGCACGTTCTCCCATGCCGTTTACCGTCAAATGCAAACCATTGCAACCCGCTTTTATAGCTTCCATTGCGTTGGCAACACCTAGATCATAATCGTTATGGCCATGAAAATCGATGTGCAATTTTGGAAAGCGTTCTCTAATTTCCGATAGAAAACTGAAGGTTTCCCTTGGGGTCAAAATTCCCAGCGTATCTGGTAGCAGTACCCGTTTTACGGGCTGGGTGGTTAAAAAGTCAAGGAACTGAAATACATATTCCTTAGAGTTACGCATGCCGTTACTCCAATCCTCTAAATAGATATTATTGATGATTCCCTTTTTTTCTGCGGATTTAAAAACCGCCGCAATTTCATTGAAATGCTGTTCGGGCGTCTTTTTAAGTTGATGGGTTAAATGGTTTAAAGAGCCTTTCGTCAAGAGGTTTTGCGATTTTGCACCCGCTTTTTCCATCCATTTTAAGGAAACACCGCCATCTACAAAAGTTAAGACTTCTACACGGTCCAAATACTTTTTGGTCGCTGCCCACTCGGTAATTTGCTGTACCGCTTGTAGTTCTCCTTCCGATACTCTTGCAGAAGCGACCTCTATACGATCTACTTTCAGCTCATCGAGTAATAATTTGGCAAGGGTCAATTTTTCAGAAGCAGAAAATGATACACCCGAGGTCTGCTCGCCATCGCGAAGGGTGGTGTCCATTATTTCCAGCGTTCTTTTTTTCATATAGTGACTTGTTTCTTTTTTTCTGTCATTGCGAGTAATAGATCCCTGATAGAGGAATTATTGGCGTGGCAATCTATTGAAGCTATAGCTATGATTCAACTGATTGCTTCGTCGCGAAAATATGCCTCGCAAAGACGTATTTATAGAGGTGTGCTTTTCGCAAACTCTTGGATCTTGCCTTTGATGTTCAATAAATAATCGATATCATCAAAGCCATTGGTCATGTTGTCCTTTTTGTAATCGTTGATGTCGAAGGATTCACTTTCTCCCGTTGCTAAAATTGTTGCTTTTTGGGATTTTAAGTCAATTTCGAACTCCGCATTTGGATTTGCTTCAATAGCGTCGAATATTTTTTGAAGGAATTCTGCACTTACTTGAACCGGTAAAACTCCAATATTCAGACAGTTACCTCTAAAGATATCGGCAAAAAAGCTAGAGATCACACAACGGAATCCGTAGTCATAAACGGCCCAAGCCGCATGCTCTCGTGAAGAACCGGAACCGAAATTCGCCCCGCCAACAAGAATTTTTCCTGAGTATTTAGAATTGTTAAGTACAAAATCCGCTTTCGGACTATTATCTTGATTGTATCGCCAATCTCTAAAAAGATTTTCTCCAAACCCTTTACGTTCAGTTGCTTTTAAGAATCTGGCCGGTATGATTTGATCTGTATCTACGTTCTCGATTGGAAGCGGTACCGCTGTTGACCTTAAGTTTGTGAATTTATCGTATGCCATTTTTAATTGAGCTATGCGCTGAACGCTAAACGCTGAACGCTAGTTATTTTTTACTTTTTGTTGCTTTTCTGTCATCGCTAATAGCGATGTGCTGTAATTCATTATATTTTGTTGATTAGATTATTTAAACTTCTTCTAATCATGTTTACTTTGTCTTCTAATTTAGAGAAAACTCTTTCATTTATATACCCTAAATCTTTCACAAGAATTGTAAAATATTCAAGTTCAGCAGCTGAACCTTGGGCTATAATTAGAAATCGTTTAAACTCTGCATCTGATTCTCTACCACATCCTTCTGAAATGTTAGAAGGGATTGAGTAAGAAGCTCTTCGCATTTGACTTGTAATGCCATATACTTCTTCCTTTGGAAAGTTTTTGGTAAGGACATAAATATCTAAGGTAACTTGATGACCTAAATTCCAAACTTTATACTTTCTAAAATCTCTCATTACAAATGCACTAAAAGCGAATAGCGCTTAGCGTAAAGCGTTTAGCGCTAAGCCAATTCTTTCTCCATTAACTCCCTTGGATCGGTAACCTTGCCCGTAACCGCTGCCGCTGCCGCAACAAGCGGACTCGCAAGTAAAGTCCTAGATCCCGGGCCTTGTCTGCCTTCAAAATTTCTATTTGAGGTGCTGACGGCCAATTTTCCGGGAGGTACTTTATCGTCGTTCATGGCCAAACATGCCGAGCATCCAGGTTCACGAAGCGCGAAACCTGCTTCAGTTAATATATCTAAAATGCCTTCTTCTTTTATTGCCGATTCTACCTTATGGCTTCCGGGAACCAACCATGCAGTTACATTGTCAGCTTTTTTCCTCCCTTTTACAATGGAGGCAAAAGCTCGGAAATCTTCAATTCTTCCATTGGTACAACTTCCTAAGAAAACAAAATCGATAGGTTTGCCGATCATCGAATCCCCTTCATTGAAAGCCATATATTGTAAAGACTTTTTATACGTGGAAGCTCCGCCCTTAACGGCATCGGCGTTTGGAATATCTTTAGAAATACCCATTCCCATACCAGGATTAGTTCCGTAGGTGATCATCGGTTCGATGGTAGATCCGTCAAAAGTCAATTCTTTATCGAAAACAGCATCCTCATCGGTATGTAGGGTTTGCCAGTAATCCATTGCGGTATCCCAGGCAGCTCCTTTAGGTGAGAATTCCCTTCCTTTTACATAATGGAATGTTTTTTCATCAGGTGCGATCATGCCGCCACGTGCACCCATTTCAATACTTAGGTTACAAACGGTCATACGCCCTTCCATGGTCATATCGGTAAAAACTTGGCCGGCATATTCAACAAAATAACCTGTTGCGCCAGAAGTAGTTAACTGTGAGATTATGAATAAAGCAACATCTTTAGGCGTTACCCCAAACTGAAGCGCACCGGTAATATTGATGCGCATTTTCTTAGGCTTGGGCTGCATAATACATTGTGAGGCCAAAACCATTTCTACCTCAGAAGTACCAATACCAAAAGCGATAGCGCCAAAAGCACCGTGGGTAGAGGTGTGCGAATCACCACAAACAATAGTAGCACCAGGCTGAGTAATACCATATTCCGGGCCCACAACGTGTACGATTCCGTTTTTTTGATGCCCTAAGCCCCAATACGAAATACCATATTCATTGGCATTTTCTTCCAACATTCTTAGTTGATTTGCTGACAAGGGGTCGGCAACAGGTAGGTGTTGATTGATGGTCGGGGTGTTATGATCGGCCGTTGCAAAGGTTTTTTCAGGATGCAAGACACGAATTCCGCGACTCTTCAAACCCAAAAAAGCAACCGGACTTGTAACTTCATGTACCATGTGACGGTCAATGAACAGTACATCGGGGCCGTTTTTAATTTGGTGCACCACGTGCGAATCCCATACTTTGTCAAATAGTGTTTTAGCTGTACTCATGTTCTTTCGTTTCTAAGCTAGCAAAGCTAATGAAAGAAGGTATTTATATGAAATTATTACTCTTGAAAATTACGATGTTCAACCCATGGGTATGAATAGATTTCTAGTGTAATTTACGTATCATAAT
>JBATIN010000346.1:0-5509 GCA_049667765.1 Flavobacteriaceae bacterium | reverse complement strand
ATCTAGTTCCGATGCCGTTGATTTTGCCTTGTTAAAAGATGGAAAACTCACTGAATTGCATAAAGAAGAGGACAAAAACGATTTCTCGGTCGGCGATATACTTTTGGCCAAGGTACGGAAACCCGTTACCGGCCTCAACGCTGCCTTTGTCAACGTAGGCTATGAAAAAGATGCTTTTTTGCATTATCATGATCTTGGGCCGCAGCTATCTTCCATGCTTAAATTCATAAAACAAGTGAGTACCGGGAAATTAAGGGACTATTCCTTAAAAAACTTTCCGTTTGATAAAGATATCGACAAACATGGCGTCATTACAGATGTCATAAAAGCCAATCAATCGTTATTGGTACAGATTGTTAAGGAACCCATCTCGACCAAAGGACCCAGAATAAGCTCCGAGCTTTCATTGGCAGGTCGCTATCTGGTCATGGTGCCTTTTTCCGATCGCGTTTCCGTCTCACAAAAGATAGGTAGCAATGCGGAAAAAGACCGGCTAAAGAGACTTGTACAGAGCATCAAGCCAAAGGGTTTCGGGGTAATCATCCGAACGGTCGCCGAAGGCAAAAAAGTAGCGGAACTAGACAAAGACCTAGAAAACTTGCTGAACAAATGGACGGCAATGTGCAAGAAATTGTATAAAGCTCCAACACCTTCTAAAGTATTGGTAGAGCTCAATAGGGCATCCAGTATCTTAAGGGATGTTTTCAACGATTCCTTCACGGGAATACATGTGGATAACGAGACGCTTTATAACCAGATCGAGGATTATGTGCAAGAAATTGCACCTGGTAAGGAATCCATGGTCAAACTGTATAAATCCCCTGTTCCTATTTTTGAAAAATTCGGAATAGAGAGGCAAATCAAGACTTCTTTTGGCCGCACAGCTACTATGAGTAAGGGAGCGTATCTCATCATAGAACATACCGAGGCATTACACGTAATAGACGTGAACAGTGGTAACCGTTCGAGCAAGGCCAAGAACCAAGAGGATACCGCTTTAGAGGTAAATCTTTTGGCCGCCTCGGAAATCGCAAGGCAATTGCGCCTTCGCGATATGGGAGGCATCATCGTGGTAGATTTTATAGACATGGTGAAAGCGCCGCATAGAAGAAAACTTTTTGACCATCTAAGGGATGAGATGAAAGACGATCGTGCCAAGCACAAAATATTGCCGCCGAGCAAATTCGGCCTTATACAGATTACACGGCAACGGGTACGGCCCGAAATGAACATCAAAACGACCGAGGTAGACCCCAATGGCAACAACCAAGAAGTGGAGGCCCCGATCTTATTGATCGACAGAATAAATTCAGATCTTGAGAAACTATTGAAAGGCCCCGCAAAGGATAATGGCATAACCTTAAATATGCATCCATTCATTGCGGCCTATTTTACCAAAGGTTTCCCATCGTTGCGTGCCAAGTGGTTCTTGGAGCATAAAAGATGGATCAAAATACAACCTAGAGATGCGTATACATATCTCGAATATCGTTTTACCAATAAAGAAGGTAAAACTATTTATTAGTGAAGTCCTACGCGAAGGCGAAGGATTAAGTTCACAAAAGGTAAAGTATCTTTAAAGCGACCTCGTAAAGGGGTCGCTTTTTTTGTTTGAACAATTCCTTAACATACAATAAACGACTTAAATTATCTTAATTGGGCTTGATTACCAAAGCTATTTGTTCACGCTGAGTAAGCACACCAAGTAATTCATCGACATTATTATACCTATAGTACAATTTATGATGGAATACTGCCGTGGTATTGCCAACTTGCATGGCATCTTCCCCAAAAAAGAGTTTAAAACAACGGCAAATGAATATATTTTTAAAGTTAAACCTGTACCCATTTGCCTTGTTAAGAGACCAAAACCGTAACCAATTAATCATCTTTAGCTAACCAAAGAGCATGCTTTTCAACTCATTTACCTATTTATTGTTCTTTCCTGCAGTTTGTATAATATATTACCTTGTTGTTCCAAAATACAGATGGCTTTTTCTTTTAATCGCCAGTTATTATTTCTATATGAACTGGCAGCCCATCTATGCCTTACTCATATTAACCTCTACCTTGATTACCTATTTCGCCGCCTATAAGCTTGATACAACGACCAATAAAAAGAACAGATCGTTTTTTTTATATGCAAGTTTGATCATCAACTTCGGCATTTTGTTTCTTTACAAATACTATGATTTTTTCAATACCTCGGTTTTCACGTTCATGGAGTTTTTGGGAGTTCGAATGAAGCTGCCAGATTTTTCATTGATACTACCGGTGGGCATTTCGTTTTACACTTTTCAGGCGGTAGGTTATACGATAGACGTGTATAGGGGCCAAATAAATCATGAAAGGCATTTTGGGCGATATGCCCTATTTGTTTCATTCTTCCCGCAATTGGTCGCTGGCCCAATAGAACGCGCCTCAAATTTATTGCCTCAATTTCGAAAAAAAATAGAATTCGATTACCATAAAGCAATCGAAGGCACAAAACTTATCATATGGGGCTATTTTATGAAACTAGTGGTCGCCGATAGGTTGGCTATTTATGTGAATTCGGTATATAATAATGCCGAATCGCATAATTCAGCATCCCTTGTTTTAGCAACGATATTTTTTGCTTTTCAGATATATTGTGATTTCGGTGGCTATTCAAACATCGCCATTGGTTGTGCCAAGATTATGGGGTTTGACCTAATGACCAATTTTCAAAGACCCTATTTTGCCCAGTCGGTTGCAGAATTTTGGCAACGATGGCATATTTCGCTATCTACTTGGTTCAAAGATTACGTCTACATTCCGCTTGGTGGCAATAGGGTAAGCAAGGTGAGACACTACTTAAACCTGTTCATTACCTTTGTGATCAGCGGGCTTTGGCATGGTGCAAACTGGACTTTTGTTATTTGGGGTGGGCTGAACGGATTGTACCTGGTCTTTGCTAGACTTCTTGGTCTACAAGACAAAAAAATAGAACGAAAGAGCTTTGGCCTCATTATATCGGCATCTAAGATGTTTTTTGTTTTTATACTTATCTGTTTTTCTTGGATCTTCTTTAGGGCCGAAAATTTGGAGGTTTCGCTCCTAATCATCAGAAGGATGTTTTTAGAATCAGGATCGGTCTTTATCGGTGATGTCGGCATCTTTATTTACTGCATCATGGCCATTGGAATGCTCTTGATAAAAGATATTATTGACGAAAAAAACATTTCCCCCTCGCTTAGTAACAAGAAAGGTTTTCAGTTTATGCTATACGCGGCCATGGTAATAATCATTTTGATCATGGGGGTATTTGATGGTGGACAGTTCATCTATTTTCAATTTTAAAAGATTTTAAAAATAAGCGCTATGCCTTTTAATACCGATTTCACATGAAAAAGTTTATTGTCGTTATCGCCATAGGGTTATCGATTATATTCGTACTCGATCTAGTTTTTGGAAAAATTTTGGAACACTTTTATTTTACCCAAAGCTCGGGACTTCAGTACCAGACCACCTACGCCATGCAAGAGACCGAAGCAGATGTTCTTGTATTTGGAAGCTCAAGGGCATGCCATCAATACGATCCGAGAATTCTAGAAGATTCTTTGAACATGACAGTTTATAACGTAGGTAGGGAAGCCCAGTTTATGCTATACCAGACCGCACTGTTGAGAGCGGTACTAAAACGTCATACCCCTAAATTCATCATTTTAGATTTTCCAGATACCTTCTATACTTCAGAATATGATTATGATCGTTTATCCCTTCTATATCCCTACTATAAAAAGCATCCTGAAATAAGGAATATTATCGATCTTAAATCTCCGTTTGAAAAGGTTAAGATGCTATCATGGACCTATCCCTATAATTCCATTATAACCACCATTGCTGTCGGCAACTTAGAATTCAATAAGACCAGGGAAGTCAATATTAATTACGCTGGGTATCTACCCCTACACGGTATCTTTGACAAGCCACTGGACTCAGTACCTGCTCCTCAAACCTATGAATTCGACCAAAATAAAATAGATCTATTTAAAGAGTTCATACGGCTAACCAAAGAAAAAAATATTCCTTTGGTGGTCACCTACTCCCCCATTTACTATTTGTACGACAAAGACCCTTCCATGGAACTCTGCAGGCAAATCTGTATAGAAAATGAGATTCCGTTATTGAACTTTACGCGAGATACCGAGTTTTTAGACCAGCGAGACTATTTTGATGATGCTACCCATCTTAACGATTCGGGAGTAACCATCTTCACTAAAAAGCTTGCGGCCCTTCTAAAGCAAAAAGGGCTACCAAAGGTTACAACTTCAGGCACTGAATAAGAATTCTATAGTTTTTTAACTTCCTTATAAGTATAAATTGACTACTTACCTAAAAATTTCAACCACAGCTTCTTGATCAAAATTACATTCAATTGACTAGCCTTCACTATTTTTGAAGTATGTCGTTTCAAAAAGCAGAGACTTATACCCTAAAAGAAGCCCTAAAAAAACTAGAGGGCTATTGTGCCTATCAAGAACGTTGTCATAAAGAGGTGGTTAATAAACTGTATAAAATGCAAATGATTCCAGAGGCTATTGACCAGATCATAGTGCAATTGATCAATGAAAACTACCTAAACGAGGAGCGTTTTGCACAAAGTTTTGCACGAGGAAAGTTCAACATAAAAAAATGGGGTCGCCAACGCATAATAGCTGAACTTAAGCAACGCGATATTTCAAAATACAATATCGTTACCGCCCTTAAAGAAATAAACGAGACCGATTACCATAAGACCTTTCATGCCTTAGCTGAAAAAAAATGGGATTCAATAAAGGAAAACAATCTTAAAAAAAAGAAAAAACGACTGGCCGATTACCTCTTTTACCGTGGCTGGGAAAGTGAGCTGGTCTTCGAAAAAATTCAGGAATTAGCCCATTGAACTACCCCTATTCAGCAGCACTGGCCTTTTTCTTGGCCAACTCGTTTCGAACAATTTCATGCCCTGGTCTTGTCCATTTTGGTTTTTCACCTAAAGGCTGCAACGATGAATCTTTGGCTTCCACCGTTTTAGGCTGCGAAATTTTTGTAAAAGCTTTTTGCGGATTAAGTCCTAATTCCTTGAACATTTCCATATCGTCGTCGACGTTGGGGTTAGGGGTGGTCAATAACTTATCACCGGCAAAAATAGAATTCGCCCCGGCAAAGAAACACATGGCCTGCCCTTCACGGCTCATTTGAGTTCTGCCCGCCGAAAGTCGTACTTGGGTTTCGGGCATCACGATTCGGGTGGTGGCGACCATACGAATCATTTCCCATATTGATATAGGTTCTATGTCTTCCATAGGCGTGCCTTCCACAGCAACTAAAGCGTTGATAGGAACCGATTCGGGTTGCGGGTTCAATGAGGCCAAGGCGACCAACATACCGGCACGGTCTTCCAATTGGTCCCCCATACCAATACTACCTCCACTACAGACCGTTACATTGCTTTTTCGTACGTTTTTAATGGTCTCTAAACGATCTTTAAAGGCTCGGGTAGAAA
>JBATIN010000345.1:0-3370 GCA_049667765.1 Flavobacteriaceae bacterium | reverse complement strand
AGTTATAAAGCAGGTACTAATGCCAAACCTGTTAAAGGCGAAATTGGCAAAGTACATTTTGAAGAAGAAACACAGATCAACGTTACTTATTCCAAATCGAACGAAGCAAATATAATAAAAGCCATGTTCAAAACGCACCCTTATGAAGAGGTGGCCTATGAAATCTTTACCTTGGACAATACTGATCAAAAAATAGGTATGGGTATGATCGGAGAACTGGCAAAGCCTATGAGCGAGAAAAAGTTTTTGTTAGCGGTAAAAGAAACGATGAAAGTCTCGGTGATCCGCCATTCTGAATTATTGGGAAATAAAATTAAAAAAGTGGCAGTTTTAGGTGGAAGCGGGGCCTTTGCCATTTCTGCGGCCAAAGCAGCAGGTGCCGACGTTTTTATTACGGCAGATATTAAATACCATGAATTTTATCAGGCCGAAAAAAAGATGATCATCGCCGATATCGGTCACTATGAAACTGAGCAGTTTACAAAAAATCTTTTAGTTGATTATCTTAAGAAAAAAATTCCTAATTTTGCAATCCGTTTATCGGGAAGCAAAACCAATCCCATCAATTATTTATAAGTATGGCAAAAAAAGCAGAAGTTACCGTTGAAGAAAAATTAAGGGCATTGTACGATTTGCAATTAATAGATTCAAGGGTCGATGAGATCCGAAATGTTAGAGGTGAATTACCTCTTGAAGTTGAAGATCTAGAGGATGATGTATTGGGCCTTAAAACAAGGTTGGACAAACTGAAGACCGACCTCGAAACCATTAATTTCGAGATCGCTGCAAAAAAGAACTTGATCGATGAATCGAAAGTGCTAATCAAGAAGTACACCGAGCAACAAAAAAACGTACGCAACAGTAGAGAATTCAATTCTATTACCAAAGAACTCGAGTATCAAGAGCTTGAAATTCAACTAGCAGAAAAGAACATTAAAGAATTCAAGGTACAAATCGAACAGAAAAAAGAGGTTATTTCTGATACTAAAGAACGGCTATCAGAACGTGAAGAGCATTTAAAACATAAAAAAAATGAGCTAAATGCCATTTTGGCCGAAACCGAAAAAGAAGAAAAAGCACTAATAAAAGAATCCGAAAAATTTCAAGAGCAGATCGAAGAACGTTTGGTAAAGGCTTATGTTAGGATTCGCAATAACGTTAAAAACGGTCTTGCCGTAGTGCCGATCGAACGAGGGGCTTCGGGTGGATCTTTCTTCACCATACCACCGCAGGTACAGGTAGAGATCGCTTCTAGAAAAAAAATTATTACCGATGAGCACAGTGGCAGAATTTTAGTCGATCCAGCACTTGCAGAAGAAGAACAAGAAAAAATGGAAAAGATGTTTTCTAAACTTTAGAAAAATATCAACCTAAATTCATAAAGGCCATCCCCATAAACGGATGGCTTTTTTTATACAAGATTACAAGAGTTTTAAAATCATATTCTCGACTTCTACACTATCCCATTTTTTATCGATATCTGGCATTTGCATGACTTTAGCCATAATTTCTTCTTGAACATCACCTTCTTCAAGTGCCTCAGCATAAGGCCTATGCGAAAAAGTAACTCTTGAATATACCGGCACCCACCGATCAGGGTGTTTTTCAGCAAAACGCTTTTCAATCTTTTTTTGCAGCAAAAATTTAGGATCAGCCGTTTTACTACTCATTTCAATGAAATTGCGATAACTAAGCTCAGCTATGGCATCTGCATTGGGCTTGCGCACTTTTTGATAGGTATTAAAAATGGCTTCCCAATCATCGCCATATTTGCCCATTAATTGGTGAAGTACAAAAATATCTTCAAATCCGGCATTCATTCCCTGTCCATAAAAAGGTACCACCGCATGTGCCGAATCGCCAACAAGCGTTACTTTATTCCAATACGACCAAGGGTAACATTTCATGGTCACTAAGGCACTGGTAGGGTTCTTGAAGAAGTCTTCCGCAAGGTTTTCAATATCTTGCATCACATTTGGAAAATACTCGGTAAAAAACGATTTGGCCTCTTCTTTTGTAGTTATCCTTTCAAAAGAAATATCGCCTTCAAAAGGCATAAACAGGGTACAGGTAAAACTACCGTCCAAATTTGGCATGGCTATGAACATAAACCTACCTCTTGGCCAAATATGAAAAGAGTTTTTATCCAATTTATGTGTACCGTCCGCATTGGGCGGAATGGTTAGTTCTTTGTAGCCTACATCAATAAAGTCTTGCGAATAATCGAAGCGACTTCGGCGTTGCATTTTATGGCGTACCCTTGAAAAGGCCCCATCACAGCCAAATATCATATCAAAATTGTATTCTTGCCATTCGCTTTTTTCCGTTTCACCGGTATAAACCTTTGCTTCGGGAAGGTCAACATCCCATACTTTTTCCTCAAATCTGAAGAGCACTCCGGCGTTTTCGGCAAGGTCGACCATTTTTCGATTCAACACACCACGAGAAATAGACCAGATCGCCTCGGCATCTTTACCGTACTTTTGAAAGTATACGGGTTTACCGATAACATGCAAGGCACGCTTATCTAAGGGTATGGCGATTTTCTTAACCTCTTCTTCAATTCCTATTTCGCGCAAGGCCCGCCATCCTCGATTGCTCATGGCTAAATTGATCGACCGTCCTGAAAATTCAATTTTTCGAATATCGGGTCGCCGGTCGAAGACCGTTACGGTATGTCCTGCTTTTTTTAGGTATATGGCCAAAAGAGACCCTACCAGTCCTGAACCTATAATAGCAATATTTTTGGGTGTTTGTGCCATAGAAAACAAAAGAGAAGATTAGTTATTTCTAAAAGTACTAAAATTAAGGGTTTTGGTCGATGTAGCTTTTGTGGTCAAGAAACGCTCTTTTTTCCTTTTAAAAAAAATCCAAACCCACATAAGTATTCGTAAATATGATACATTCCGCGAGAGCGTCTATATATATTCAAAAAAAGTCCTTCACATTTAGTTTGTGAAGGACTTTCCTTTTAGTAGAGGTTTTAGCTTTGCCAAAACTATTCCAAGATACCGTCTACAATACCGTATTCTATAGATTCTTGGGCATTCATCCAAAAATCCCTATCAAAATCCCTCAATACCTTGTCAAATTTTTGACCACAGTTATCTGCCAATATTTTAGCGCTCAATTCTTTGGTCTTTATTATCTCTTTGGCCTGAATCTCAATATTAGATGCCTGGCCTCTTGCGCCACCACTAGGCTGGTGGATCATAACTTGGGCATGGGGCTGAATAAAGCGCCTACCTTTTTTACCCACCGATAAAAGTATGGACCCCATTGAAGCCGCTAGACCGGTACATATTGTCGATACCGGACTTTTTAGTGATTTTATGGTGTCATACATGGCAAATCCCGATGTCACATAGCC
>JBATIN010000344.1:0-1566 GCA_049667765.1 Flavobacteriaceae bacterium | reverse complement strand
GTTTAATAGCATTGGAAATATACCCGCCGCTTTGGGCCACTGGCAGTTGAAAGCGGAAGATACCCATATGGCACCGATACTGAAGTAGGCCGCTTATTGATCTTAAAATCAGCTAAAACTATACATTTTAGTGCAATTCGCTTCTGTAAACTTTATAGATATGCAGATGGCAGTTGCTGGTATATAGTTAACCGTTTTTCACTCGCGCTGCACGCTTTACGCATATCGCTTATTGCGGTATTCCAAAATTGGTTTATCATCTAACCACCTGGGGATCAACCTTAAACTTGAAACCCTTTTATTCCTTAATCGCCAGTCCCACCATTGAATCTGCCGTGCCATAATAAAGAAACCATTTGTCTTGAAAATAAACCAAACCTTCAATAAAGGTAGTTCCTCCTTTATATTGTCCGGTAATTTCGTGGGGTAAACTTGGGCAGATGAAGGGAGTTTCCAAACGTGCCAAAAATTTGGTAGGATCATCCTTATCGAATAACACTTGGCCTCCACAATAGATGTTTTCAGGATACTTGTCGCTGGCACCTTCCCCTTCTAAATTCTTGCCATTATACAGCACCAATATGCCATTTTCAGTATATAATGCGGGTGGCCCTACTTCGGTCAGGTGACTATCGAATTCGTTGAGGGTTGGTTTAAAAGAGTGCAATATTTCGCCGTGTTCATCTAACGTGGGTACCCAATCGACACCATTTTCAGAAGTTGCCAGATTTACGAATAGTTCGCCCCAGTACATCAGGTATTTTCCATCGAATTTTTTGGCTTTTAACCTACCGTCGACCAATTCGGTCACAATAGATCCTGATTTGCTCCAGCCATCCATAAATTTACCGCCATGGGCATCTTGAAAAACCGGACCGTGTTTGGTCCACGTCTTTAAATCTTTTGAAGTGGCACTCGAAAGTCGTGCTACATCTTTATTCCAACTGGTGTAGACCATAATGTATTCGCCATCGGGCGTCTCAACGATTCGTGGATCTTCAATACCTCCCGGGAAATCCCATTGTTGAAATTCATCGTTATCAGGATACAGCACGGGTTCTGCATGTTTTGTAAAATGGACGCCATCGGTACTATAGGCAAGTCCGATTCTGGAAGTCCTTCCCCCTAAAATAGCATCAGGATTATCCTCTGCCCTGAACAAAAGAAAAACCGTGTCATTACGAACAATTGCACCAGGGTTAAAGACATCGGCCTTTTGCCATTGTACTTCTTTTTTCGTGATGGGGTCGTTAAATACAAACGAAGAATCGGCCTTCATAATCGGGTTGATGTCGGTTTTTTCAAAGCCGAGCAACCACGGTTGTTCTGCTATTATTTGCTCCTTTATTTCTTTCTTTTCGGTTTTGCAGGAAAAGGTGAGAGTTGATAAGAGTACAAGCGCAATGCTGGTTGCTTTCATTTAATTTATTTTAGGAATTATAATGCTTAAAAATCATCAAAATAAACCATAAACCCTAGTTTTATGGTCATTAAATATGGTGGTTTGAATTTTCTGAAAATAAAATTATGAGTATCTTCAAACCTTTGAAATGAACTACTACCATG
>JBATIN010000343.1:0-2013 GCA_049667765.1 Flavobacteriaceae bacterium | reverse complement strand
CCCCATGATGATAACAAATGGGATCTAGAAGAAACCCAACACGCCACCGAGGTGTTCAATAAGGCTGGTAAAGTGTTAAAAGAAAACGGAATTACCTTGGCCTATCACGCACATGGCTATGAATTTCGCCCCTATAAAGACGGTACTTTATTTGATTATATGGCTGAAAATGCTACTGATTTTACCTTTGAGTTAGATGTTTTTTGGGCCCATCACGGTGGAGAAGACCCTTTGGCCATCATGAAAAAATATCCTAAAAAAGTAACCTTACTTCATTTAAAGGATATGAAACAAGGCGTAGTAGGAAACAATACCGGCCATGAAGATGTAGAGACCAACGTTGTGTTAGGAACGGGTCAGGTTGATATTGCCGGAACGGTTATGGAAGCCAAAAAACTAGGTATTGAATATATGTTCATTGAAGATGAATCTTCGCGGGTGGTGGAGCAGGTGCCGCTAAGTTTGGAGTTTTTGGAAAGCATGCGCAACAAGTAAAATATAATTCAGGTACCAATTATGAAAACTCAACAGCTTTTTATATGGCCTTTTGTGATGCTATTTTTTATAAGTTTTCACAACTCCAGCGCACAAGAAATAGGTCTTCAACTCTATAGCCTTCGCAATGAATTCCCAAAAGATGTGCCCGGTACTTTTGCCAAAATAAAAAGCTGGGGCATTACCAATTTAGAAGATGGCAATGACGGTACCTATGGATTTACGCAAGAGCAGTACAATACTATGTTGGCCGAAAACGGACTAAAAATAGTAAGTGTCAGCGCTCCTTTTGAAGAATTACAGAATTCCCCAGAAACCGTTTTGGCCAGAGCAAAGAATTACGGTGCAAAATATGCCGTCTGCTTTTGGATTCCGCATAACGGCACCGATTTTACCTTGGCCGACACTAATTTGGCCATAGAGGTTTTCAACAAAGCCGGGGCGCTTTTTGAAAAGGAAGGGGTGACTTTAACGTACCATCCCCATGGTTATGAATTCAGGGCCGATGGCGATGAGTTACTGATGGACCGAATTATTAAACAATCAGATTATTTCGATTTTGAAATGGATGTGTATTGGTTCGCCCATCCTGGGGAAGACCCTGTTGCATGGCTTAGAAAATACCCTGAAGAATTCAAGCTGATGCATTTGAAAGACTGCCAAAAAGGGGTCAAAGGCAATCAAAATGGACAATCTGACGTGGAAACCAATGTGGTTTTGGGCGCGGGCCAAATCGATATCGCCGCCGTAGTGGCCGAGGCCAAGAAATTAGGACTGGACTATCTTTTCATAGAAGATGAATCTTCAAAAGTGTTAAACCAAGTGCCGGAGAGTCTCGAGTTTTTAAAAGAATTAAAAGATTGAAATTCTAAATAAACTAAAAAGGTTTTTGCTTCTCCCTTTAGTCAAAGGGAGGTGGACCCGACAGCTGGCGGGGACGGAGGGTTTGAAAACCCAAGCCAAAAAAATAGAACCCGGCCTACACTTTAAAGTAGTAATTCAAAGATTACAACCCGCAGCTTATAAGTTTACCATTGCAGGTCATAAATGCATTGTAGGGTTTAAGAATTCAACACTTTCAAAACCTGACTCTTTTTTAGGAATTCTAAATCTACCAAAATCCATATCTTTAAGTAATCAACTGAATGAATTAGTTTCATATGAAATATCATACACTTCTACTTGTTTTCTTAATAATCAGCTTTTCAAGCTGTAAGCAAGAAAAGATAGTCGAAGAAATGATACCTCCTCTTCCTCCGAATATTATCTGGTTGGTGGCCGAAGACCAATCGCCCGATTTCTTTCCCATGTATGGCGATAGTACTATTTCTTTGCCTTACTTGGAGTCCCTGGCGGTTGATGGGGTTACCTTTACCAACGCCGTATCGCCGGTACCCGTTTGTGCACCGGCCCGTAGCGCTTTAATTACCGGTATGTATCCGACCACCTTAGGTACGCACAACATGCGAACCCACACGCCTTGGCGAGATGTCAACGAACCCTTGTTGGATAGTTTGC
>JBATIN010000342.1:0-6130 GCA_049667765.1 Flavobacteriaceae bacterium | reverse complement strand
GGCCACAGTTGGACGAAACAAAGCGGTGGTAGACCTCCCTAATTTCAAGTTTCAAGGTGTTTTTGCCTGGTTTGTGTGGATGTTCGTACATCTCTTTTTTCTTATTGGGTTCAGAAACCGTATAGTGGTCTTTGTGAATTGGGTCTACAATTATGTGCGTTTTGATCGTGAGGCGAGATTGATCATTCGGCCTTATAAAAAGGATTATAGTGCCTTTAAGGATTAAATAGAATATTCTACTTACCCTTCTTTAAGTCATAAGAATTGAGAATAAGGAAATGGCCCAGAGTAAAACACTACCGGTCGTTTTGAAAATTCGTTAGTATTTTGATAGGCATGTTTCAAGAGGAAACCCAAGTTCACAACCTTAACTTCTCGGATGATATTTTAGCATCACCTCGGTGAGGTGGGTACGGTCCACATGCATATAGATCTCAGTTGTAGTGATGCTTTCATGGCCTAACATTTGTTGAATGGCCCGAAGGTCGGCACCGTTTTCCAATAAGTGCGTCGCAAAGGAATGCCTGAAGGTATGCGGACTTATCGTTTTTTCAAGACCAATAGTGTTGCCCAATTTCTTAACGATGGTAAAGATCATCGCTCGGGTCAAACTACGGCCCCTTCTGTTTAAAAAGAGTATATCTTCAAAACCCTTTTGTACTTTTTGATGAACCCGTACCTCTTTTTGGTAGATGGTGATATATTTTTTGTTAATGGGGCTGATCGGAACAAAGCGTTGTTTGTCGCCTTTTCCAGTGACTTTGATAAAATCTTCCTCAAAATAAAGATCTGAAATTTTTAAACTCGTTACTTCTGAAACCCGTAAACCGCACCCGTAAAGGGTTTCTAAAATGGCCCTATTGCGTTCCCCTTCAGTCTTAGATAGGTCAATTGCGGCTATAAGTTGATTAATTTCTAGTTCTGATAAAGTGTCTGGTAATTTACGCCCGATTTTGGGCGTGTCGATGAGGTCCATGGGGCTATTCTGCCTATAATCCTCAAAAATTAGGTAACCGAAAAAACTTTTAAGTCCAGATATGATTCGTGCCTGGGATCTTGCATTTAGAGTTTTGGCTACTTCGTAGATAAATTGTTGTACGGGTTCTTTTGATAGGTTGACCGGGGTTTCGGAAAATCCGTTTTCTTGCAAAAAAAACATCAGCTTTTCTACATCCATTACGTAGCTGCTAATAGAGTTTTGTGCCAACCCCCGCTCAATTTTTAGGTAGTATCGATAATCTTCGATTGCCCGTAACCAGTTCATGCCTCAAAGATACCATAAAACAGATAGGATAGTATCGTTCAGTTTTGACTTCGGAATTATGTACCGCGGTTAAAAACAGCACAGGACCTAAGGGAAATGAAAAATGCTATTAAATTTTGGATTTAGGTACAGTTCATATTTGAACCTACTGACTACTATACGTAACCACTGACAAGTCATATATAAATAATGGTTCTTTTCTGAACAGGGATGAATATTATAAGTTTTGGTCAGTAATGGCTTTTTCAGGTGATAATTATGTATTTTAGTTTAATATTTCAGGATTCAACCTAAACACTAAAAAAATGTTTAAAAAGCTATATCAATTTAGTGCGGTATTTTTGTTGGCAACGATAGTAGCACACGGTCAAAGTAGTGGATCTGGCGAGTTTCGCTTTGGCGCCAAGGCAGGTTTCAATGCCTCTAAATTGAATGGAGACGCCATTTATAGTTATGATGTTAAACCTGGTTTTCATATAGGAGTGGCCATGGAAATTCCCGCGAGCGATGCCTTTATAGTGCAGCCCGAAATTTTGATTTCTTTGCAGGGTAGCGGAGGCTATTTTCAAAATGACCTAAACCTATGGTACCTAAATGTACCGGTAATGCTCAAATTCAACATTTTTGATGAAGTCTATTTAGAGGCCGGTCCACAGATCGGCATGCTAATATCCGATAACCTAGAAGGCAACCGATTTGGGTTGGAACCTTCGGCCGACCAATCTTCAAATGGGTTCGATATTGGTTTAGGAGTTGGGGCGGGCTACCGAATGGACGAGAATTTTTATTTTCAACTCCGTTACAATGTGGGCATTATCAATGCTATTGAGGATATTAGTTCTAAAAATAGGGTGCTTCAAATATCGGCGGTCTATTTTTTATAAATCAGTATTATTTACATGTAAAAAAGCGGAAATTGTTTTCCGCTTTTTTTTGCTTTAAGTTTTCGACTATTGTTTTTCAACGAGAAAGAGGAACAATCCTATTTATACATCGGCTGACTTTGTATCTTTGTAGGGTATTGAAGCTATAGTATTTTAATTTAAAGGAATCTATGATGAAAAAGTTGCTGCCAAAATTGTTGTTTTCTTTGATGGTTTTACCATTGTTTTTACAGGCTCAAACTACGGTTGTTCAAGGAACTACCTCCATGGGTAATGGCAGTGGCGATATTTTATTTGGCGCAAAGGCCGGTTTTCTTATGTCCGATTTGAGAGGAAACGGATTTGCAGATAATACTCCCCGCCCTGGTTTTCAGGTCGGTGGTATTGTAGAAATTCCTATCACAGGCGATTTTTACCTAGATCCCGAACTTTTGTTTTCATTTCAAGGAACCCGTGGTATAGGTGATAATCTTAATCTATATTATTTGAATATACCGGTAATGGGAAAATACCACATTACCGATGAAATAGCTGTAGAATTAGGGCCTCAAGTTAGTGTTTTGCTTGCTGGAAACTATGATGATTTCAATATTGATGCCAATACCTTGGATATTGGATTAGGCGCTGGGGGCGGGTATCGATTGGATGATAATTTTTACTTCCAACTTCGGGTGAATACTGGCTTTTTGCGAGTTATCGATACCTTGAACACCTATAATCTGGTAGTACAGGTAGGGGCCTGTTATTTCTTCTAATTTAGCGTGATTGCCTTATTTAGGACTTTCGGTAAATGCATGCCTATACCATTTATTTGCATGTTCTGCAAAACCTGAACTTGTTCCATACTTCACTTTTTTAAGATGTTTTATGCTGAATTGAAACTATGAAAGTGGTTGCCTACATCAGTTTTTTGGCCTTTCGCAACAAAAAAGAGGTTTTCATTCGGTAAGGTACTAGTTTCGTAATGCAAACCGAAAATTATGTACCCATGAATTGTGTAAAATTGACCGTAACCCTTCTACTAATGACATTGTGTTCCTTTGCTCAAGAGGGATTCAAAATCGGTGCCCATGGCGGAATTCCGCTGGGAGATTTCAACGATAAGGTTGGGTTGGTTATAGGAGCCGACCTTGGCTATATGTGGGCGCCTAACAAAATATTTGACTTGGGCATTAAAACAGGTATAATACATGGTTTCGGAGAAGCCTATAGGGCCGAAGTAATATCCACTAGAGAGCCCAGTATCCAATTTGCACCGGTGGCAGCTTCTTTTCGAATTTGGCCTGCGCGTACTTTTTCGATAGGGGGTGATGTGGGCCAAGCCTTTGGTCTTAGCAAGGACAACGAGGGTGGATTGTATTATCGGCCCCAGATCGGTTTTCAAATGGGCGCGCAGTCGGAACTCAATCTCTCGTACAGCGCGATACAATTCGATTCAGAGACTTGGACGACCGTAACACTGGGCTTTGTCTACACGTTTTTATCGGCCCGTCATTTCAGATAGCATCTTGTTCTTTTTTTATGTCTTGCAATTCCCTAATTTTAGCGGATGAAGCTACTTATAATCAATGGTCCAAATCTCAACTTGCTCGGAAGGCGGGAACCTGAGGTGTATGGTAATATCACTTTTGAGGATTATTTTTCAAAACTACAGTTTAAATTCAAAGATGTCCAGCTCGAATATTTCCAATCGAACATTGAAGGCGAATTGATCGACAAACTACAGGAAGTCGGTTTTTCTTATGACGGTATTATTCTTAATGCCGCCGCCTATACCCATACTTCCGTGGGAATTGGCGATGCCGTAAAAGCGATCGAAACTGCGGTGGTTGAAGTACATATCTCGAACACATTTAACCGCGAGGATTTTCGGCATGTCTCCTATATTTCTTCTGGAGCAAAAGGCGTTATTCTGGGTTTTGGACTGAAAAGCTACGATTTGGCGATCCGAAGTTTTTTGGAATAATATAGATGGTTTTTATTTGGAATCGACTTTTTAAAAAGAAGTTTAGTAGAAATTCCATAGAAATGATAAAGGCTCGCAATTTTGTTGGGTCGGGTATCAAATTTTATGATGAAAAACCCATAAAAAGTCTATTTTTTTCTACTCATAACGTAAATTTGTTAAGGTCACTGAATTGAACCAATAATTAAAATGATCAAATATCTTTTATTTTTACTTTTATGTATTGCGGGTCTCGTCATTTTTTCTAGTCCTGGTCTTCCTAAAACAGAATACTTCCACAAGAACATACGAATTGAGACAAGAGTTGACAGTCTTAAATTTAGTGACGGCCCCTATATCCTAATTGATAATGATAGCATTATCGAATTGAACATTATCAATGGCAATTTAAATACCAAGACTTTTCCGTCTAGCACTAAAATTATGAAATTTGAGGTAGAACCCTCACTTTATCATAATGTTGAAAGAATTGCGGCTTTAAGTGATTTGCATGGCCAGTACGATTTGACAATTGAAATCTTAACGAATAACGGCGTAATTGACACCGACCTGAAATGGAACTTCGGCACTGGCCATCTAGTCATTGTAGGCGACATTTTTGATCGAGGTGAGAAGGTAACTGAGTTACTTTGGTTTGTATATAATCTGGAAAAACAAGCGTTGGCCAGCGGCGGAAAGGTTCACTTTTTGCTTGGTAATCATGAATATATGGTGATGCAAAATGACTTGCGATATATAAACAAAAAGTACCGGTATACAGAACATGTAACTAAAACTCCCTATAATATACTTTATAGTGACAAGTCATTGCTTGGTAGATGGTTACGCTCCAAGAATACCATTGAAGTAATAAATGACAACATTTTCGTACATGGTGGTATTTCTCAAGAATTTATTGAAAATGGTTTTGATTTGAAAGGTGTCAATGATAGCTTGAGACAATCAATTCACAAAGATGAAAGTACAACTCAATGGGATTCGATTTATGGTAAATACCATGATTTCTATTCACCGGTATGGTATAGGGGCTACTTTACCGATAGCTTGAAAAAAGGACAAGTAAATAAATTATTGAAGAAACTAGACGTGAAACACATTATAGTGGGACATACTTCTCAAATAAAAATTGAATCACTGTTTGACAACAGAATATTTGGAGTGGATTCCAGTATTAAAAATGGTCTTGATGGTGAGATCCTATTTATAGAAAATGGCACATATTACCGTGGCAAAAAAGATGGTGAGAAAATAAAATTCGACTAAATACTTACTTAGTTATTTGATTCGTGCCTGATCTATAATTTCCTTTTTGAACTTAGTTTTGTCTTCTAAAATGGTGAAGAAGCTTAGTACATACTCTTTGGCACCGCTAAATTCCTTTGGATTTTCAAATTGGCTTTTATACGTATCCAACATTGCTAAAATTTCGATTTTCTTATCCAGTATTTCTTGCCTCACCAAATTAAAAACCTTGACATCCCGAACAAATCCCCGATATTTTCTTTGTGTAACCGAGGTCATATCAAGTTGCTCTCCTTGAATGACAGAAACCACGGCATAACTTGTATTAACCAAGCCAGACATGTCAAAATCATAGGGCAAAGGAATTAAACCATCATCGGCAAAAATAATTTTTACATTATGTAGATATGCTTGAGAAAAATCGGTGTTGCCAATCAAATATTGAAAAATGGTATTGCGCACCGATTCTATTGGTTTGTGATTTAACGGGTGCGATGTATTTTTATATACATTGCCTCCAAACCGCTCCGCAACTGCTTCATCATCTTCGATTAAAAATCCTTTTATAAGGTGATTTTTTATTTTTTTGCCATGTTCTTCTTCAAAAGAAACATCCAATAACTTTGTTTTAAAATGATACGGAGAAATAATCTCAAATAATTTATATGCTATATATTCCTTAATTACATTATCATTATTGCCCGTTTGTACCAAGCATGGCAATACCATCTTTAAGCTTTTGGTGCCTTCAAAAAGCGACCCTTGAGTTTCTAG
>JBATIN010000341.1:0-3510 GCA_049667765.1 Flavobacteriaceae bacterium | reverse complement strand
GTTTGGTAGTGCCATGGAGGATATGCGCCGTAAAGGAGACCGTAATCTGAAAATTCGAATGTGGGTCATTGTAGCTATTTTAGTTCTAATCTTTCTTTATATCATAGATTTCGATCTATCTATCTTCTATTCTAACTAATGGCGGATATTATTAAACTACTGCCAGACCATGTCGCCAATCAAATAGCGGCCGGTGAAGTTGTACAACGACCGGCTTCGGTGGTGAAAGAACTATTGGAAAACGCCATTGATGCTGGCGGAACTACTATAAAACTTATCGTAAAAGATGGGGGCAAGAATTTGATCCAAGTAATCGATGATGGTAGTGGTATGAGCGAAACCGATGCCCGTTTGAGTTTTGAACGCCATGCTACCTCAAAAATTCAGAAGGCCGAAGATCTTTTTAAACTTGGCACCAAGGGTTTTCGAGGCGAAGCTTTGGCGTCAATTGCTGCGATCGCCCATGTTGAAATGCAGACCAAGCCCGAGAATTCTGAAATCGGTACACATATCAAAATTGAAGGCAGCAAGATTATTTTTCAAGAAGTCACGGTTACCCCAAAAGGGACTTCTATTTCTGTAAAAAACCTTTTTTTCAATATTCCGGCCCGACGAAATTTTCTAAAATCGAACCAGGTAGAGCTTCGTCATATTGTCGATGAGTTTCATAGGGTTGCCCTGGCACACTCAAATATTGCGTTTCATTTTTACAACAATGGCAGCGAATTGTTCAATTTGCCGAAAGCGAATAGCCGACAACGCATAGTACATATTTTTGGAAGTAAGTGCAATACAAAGTTGGTGCCGGTACAAGAAGAGACCCAAGTGGTCAAGATCACTGGTTTTATTATAAAACCCGAGTACGCAAAAAAGAGTAGGGGCGAACAATTCTTCTTCGTAAACGATCGATTTATTAAGAGTCCATATTTGCATCATGCCATTGTTGCCGCATTTGAAGGGCTTATTCGATCAGATACTTATCCGGGTTATTTTTTATATTTGGAAGTTGATCCGGCATCCATTGACATAAACATACATCCCACAAAAACAGAAGTAAAATTTGATGATGAGCATACCTTGTATGCCATACTCAGGTCAACAATAAAGCATAGTCTTGGGCAGTTTAGTGTGGTACCGGCACTCGATTTTGAGCATGACCAAAATCTGGAGACTCCCTATGCCTTTAAAGATAAAGGCGCTGTGGTACCGCAAATTAGTGTCGATGCGGGCTTCAATCCTTTTAAAGACGAATCCAAAGCGAAAACCCTTAGGTATTCAAAAAGCGGTGGAAATGCCTCTTGGGAAAGTATGTACGTAGGCCTTGACACCCTAGAAAAATCCGACAACTTTAGTAATGTTCGTTTTGAGTCCGATACGATCACCGGATCAATTTTTGATAATCAGTACGATAATTTTCAAGCGACTGCAACAACATTTCAATTACGAAGAAAATATATTGTAACTACTATAAAGTCAGGAATGGTGGTTATTGACCAAGGTCGTGCCCACCAAAGGGTACTGTATGAAAAGTTTTTGCGAAATGGTACGGTTCAACATACCGTAAGCCAACAATTATTGTTTCCTTTGTCGCTTACATTTTCAAATGCCGAAATTAGCCTATTGAACGAAATAAAAGAAAGCCTGACCACAATGGGTTTTGCTTTTGGAATCTTGGAAGACGAAGTTGTAGAGGTAAAGGGGGTACCGGTTCTGGTTGCTGAAAGTGAAGTGGGCATTTTATTGGACCAACTGATCAGTGATTACCAAATGCAAGTAAACGGACAGAATTTTTCTCAGACCGATATTATTTCCAAAACCATGGCAAAAACCTTGTCGGTAAAAACAGGTGAGGTTTTGGACAGCGATTCACAGTTGGCCTTGGTGAACGATCTATTCGCCTGTAAAGAACCCCAAGTGAGTCCGTTTAACCGTCCGGTGTATATTACCATCACAGAAGATGATATCGATAAAAAATTTATTTAAATGGCAAGACTAACTGAGGCGATCAAGCACCTACTCATTATCAATGTACTTTTCTTCGTGGCTACGATGATCTATGGTGATCTGATGTATGAATGGTTTGCCTTACATTTTCCTAAAAACGATAATTTTCAATTTTGGCAGATCGTCACACATATGTTCATGCATGGGGGTTTGATGCATATTGGATTCAATATGTTCGCCCTTTGGATGTTCGGTTCACCAGTTGAGCAAAGTCTTGGTAAGAACAGGTTTTTGTTTCTATATTTTTCTGCCGGCCTTGGTGCCGTGCTGTTTCAATTGGGGTACTATTATTTCAATTTTCTCCCCCCTTTTACCGAACTGATCGATTCTGGATTGAGCAACTCGCAAATATTACAGATGTTGGCCACCAATGAGACCGTAGGTACTTTAGATACAAATCAAATCGCTAACTTAAGAGAGATATTTCCGATTTACAATGCCTCAATGGTGGGTGCCTCAGGCTGTATCATGGGGGTACTGGCAGCTTTTGGTATGATGAACCCTGAAGCCAAACTAATGCTGATTTTTTTGCCTATTCCCATCAAAGCGAAATATTTTATTCCAGGAATCATTTTGCTTGATGTAATCTCCGCTATTTCGGGGCAATCATTTTTTAGCCCAAGCAATACAGCCTATATGGCGCATGTTGGGGGTGCGGTAGTCGGGTTTCTTATCATGTGGTATTGGAAAAAAAATAGTTTTAACGATAAACGATGGAACTGATGACGAGCGGAAATCTAAAATATCAATTTAGCCGTCTGAGCATCGCTGAAAAATTGATCGCGATCAATGTAGCGGTATTTATCCTAAATGCCATATTGCCTTTTCTATTGGGGATGGACAAATCGGCAATCGATCAATGGTTTCAACTGCCAAAAGATTTTTTTGAATTTTTAGGCCAACCTTGGTCATTAGTTACCTATTCTTTTTTCCATGGCGGGTTAGGGCATATTTTTTGGAACATGTTGTTGCTCTACTTTGCAGGGCGCATTTTTTTGAACCTCTTTGGTCCGAAACGGTTTGTCAATGTTTATTTTTTGGGTGTAATTTTTGGCGCCTTGGTGTTTCTGTTGAGCTATAATGTGTTTCCTGGTCTTATGGGAAACAATACAGCATTAATTGGCGCTTCCGCTGGGGTTACAGCGATTCTGATCTTTGTCTGTGCCTATATGCCGAATCAAGAGGTAAAGGTCATCTTTTTTAATGTTAAGCTATGGCAACTCGGGGTATTCGTAGTGCTGGTCGATTTAATTCAAATTCCGATCGGGGGTAATGCAGGTGGGCGTCTTGCCCATTTGGGCGGTGCCTTGCTCGGGTATGTTTATGCACGACAATTATTAAATGGCAAGGATATAGGCGAAGGGTTTTCAAAATTTTTAGAGGGTATGGCGAACATGTTCAAGAAAAATGAAAAAAAGGCACCGTTACGAACGGTACATAAGAAACAAAAGGTGGCCAGCAACGTAAAAATGGACTATGATAAAGAAAGTCGCCAGCGTAAAATAG
>JBATIN010000340.1:0-2529 GCA_049667765.1 Flavobacteriaceae bacterium | reverse complement strand
CACCTGAAGAGCCTACGGGAAAGAATCCGCCAGATGGTGCAATTTTGGATTATCAGTTAAATTCCAATGTACAACAAGTGATGCTGGAAATATGGGATGATGGAGGACAAAAAATTGCTTCCTTTTTAAGTGATGATGCCAAAGAAGAGCTCGACTCTACTTTGATGCGCCATCCGACCTATTGGATGCGTCCTCAAAAATCATTATCAACGGCAACAGGGCATCACCGCTTTATTTGGAATTTGAGACATCCAGCTCCAAAAGGCGTGCAACGGGGTTTTGCAATTGCAGCCGTTCAATACGATACCCCAAGCGGGCCGAACGGACCATTTGTGGCACCAGGTAATTATACGGTAAAATTAATAGCGGACGGAGAAGTTTCAGAACGAATGTTAACCGTGCGTTTAGATCCACGAGTTACTTTGAGTGAAGCAGATGCTGCCCTGCAGAGCGATCTTTCTCTGCTGGTGTATGAGGCCTATCATGACCTTCAGACTATTCGCGATAATCTAGATCAATTGTTGGATACAACCAAAAAGGGTAAAAAGAAAAAAGAGGCGCTCTTGAAATTTAGGGGTGACGGTTTGCCTTCAGGAGGCGATATGCTGTATGGCAGTATTCGCGAGACTCCTTTATCAGAAGAGAGCATAGTGGGCTTACAAGAAAAATTACTTTTTCTTTTGGAAGTACTGCAAAGCGCTGACGCCAAACCTACTTCCCAGACGAAAGATGCTGTAGAAATTCTAGTAAATCGGTCGAAAGATTTGATTATAAAGTGGAACGGAATAAAATAATAGGACTTTCTCACGCGACTAAAATGTATTCGAAATCAATAAAATCCTTTTATCTTTATATGGTATTGATTTTCAAATAGTAAAATTCGAGCCATAAGATGAAAACCTATCCCAGCATATTCAATGATGTCATCGGACCGGTTATGCGGGGCCCTTCGAGCTCGCATTGTGCCGCTTCTTTGCGAATTGGAAGAATGTGTCGAGACCTTATGGACGGGGCTATCGAAGAGGTCTATATCGAATTTGACCCAAACGGTTCATTGGCTACCACGCATAAAGGTCAGGGGTCGGATATGGGCTTGTTCGGGGGTTTTTTGGGGTGGGAAGCTGATGAGGTGCGCTTACCCAATTATTTGCAAGCGGTTGAAGAGGCCGGCATTAAAATAATAATCGATATTCACCCGATAGGGGCTATACATCCCAACACCTATAAAATTACCCTTAAAAATAGCAATGAAACACGAACGGTAACGGCCATTTCAACAGGAGGCGGCATGATCGAGGTTATAGAAATCGATGGGGCAGCAGTTTCTATGGCAGGAGATTTTTACCAGACGCTTATTTATGTTGAATCGCAAGGAAATCTTATCGAGTATATCGAAAATTCTTTTACCTGTGATGAGATAGCTTTCAGACAAGGAACTGTTTCGTTCATTGAAATAAAATCGAACCAATTCATCCCTGACGGCTTAACAAACGAAATGCTGGAAATGGAGGAGGTTTTCTTTATTAAAAAAATTGATCCTGTACTTCCGATCATGGCCCGTAAAAATCTTAGGGTCCCATTTATCACATGCAATGAAATGCTTGAATACAACAAGGAAAAAAACCTTGATTTGTGGGAGTTGGCGATGGCCTACGAAAGTATTCGGGGTAATATTTCCGAGGAGCAGGTGTTTGAAAAAATGCGTGACATTTTGAAGATCATGCAAAATGCGATCGACCTTGGTTTAAAAGGAACGAAATATGCGGATCGCATTCTGGGTCCACAATCCTTAACTTTTCAAGAAAGGATGGATGGTAAAAAACTGGTAGAGGGCGATATTCTGAACCAAGTGATTTTATATACTTCGGCCATGATGGAGGTCAAAAGTTCCATGGGAGTGGTAGTCGCAGCACCCACGGCTGGATCCTGCGGCGCATTACCTGGGGCGATAATCGGTATCGGTAGAACTTTGGAGCTTTCAGAAGATGAAATGGTCAAAGCCTTATTGGCTGCGGGAATTATTGGGGTATTCATTGCCGCCCATGCGACCTTCGCCGCAGAAGTAGGTGGGTGTATGGCCGAGTGTGGATCGGGGTCAGGTATGGCAGCTGCAGGTATTGTTGGATTAAAACATGGTACGCTGAACCAGGCGTTGGGTGCGGCTTCCATGGCATTGCAATCCAGTTTGGGGATGATTTGCGATATGATTGCCGACCGCGTAGAAGCACCTTGTTTGAATAGAAATGTCATGGCGGCCACTAATGCCATATCCTGTGCGAATATGGCCTTGTCGGATTATAATCACTTAATTCCTCTGGATGAAGTGGTCGAAACTATGAAGCGGGTGGGCGATGCGCTACCCAATACACATCGCTGCACAGGGCTGGGAGGACTTGCTATCACGAAGACCGCAAAAGAAATAGAAGCCAAATTGGCTAAAGGGGAAATAGATAAAAATAAGACCTTTTTTAAGGTTTGCTAGTTGGAGTCGGTTTTTTTGGGAATTGATTAATTCCTAGCGTAAACTTC
>JBATIN010000339.1:0-5632 GCA_049667765.1 Flavobacteriaceae bacterium | reverse complement strand
CACCAGGGCTTCTTTATAGGCCCTGGTATACAAATCGCTTCGGTAATCATTGACCAAGACATCGAATTCGGCCAACTTTTCAACCGGAAGATTTATTCTCGCCTTGTCGAGCAATAATTGTTTCGATGCCCAATTGTTGATATAATTGGTAACGAACGAAGCACTATCTTCTTTGGAAATGGCCTTGTTCAACAAGGGCGCCACTTCTTCTTTATACAAATAGATTTGACCAACACGGGCGATCGGGGTTCGGCCGGGCTCTTCATTTCTTAAATAGCTACATGAAGCTACAAGAACCAATACCAGAAGTATGCCAGTGATTTTGACAAAAGTAACGGCGTTTTGTTTTTCCAATCTCAACATCCCGCAAAAATAGGAATTAGATTACGTTGCACAAACGATATTGACTTTAGTTAACACAATTTTGGCCATCGGCCCGATAATTTATTAAATTGAACACGAAAACGGAATAAGTCGTTTGCCCTACGCCATTACGAAAAGATGTTTAAGACGTAGTAAGCGATAGGAGTTTTAAAGCCTTTCATACGTGAATCATAGAAAAATTAAATTGATATGGGACTTCCGCGGGCCCACAGCCGAAAAAACGGCCGAGCATCATGAAAAACACCTTAAAGAATACATCGCCGCCGAAAAACTGGAACTGAACATTACCGGTCATATTAATATAAACGACATGTATAGTACGGCATTTATGGTGGTGACCGACCCCCAAATGATCCAAGTTCGAGATGCACTCAAACCTCATCGCGGAGAACTCTATGAGACCTAGCCAAAGCCTAATTTAAAAACAGACCTATAATGCAACCAAAGTATTTCTTAATTCCCCTTTTGTGTACCCTATTATGTTTTTCTTGTGCCGACACCAAGACGAATGATGGTATCTTAGCGAGAGTATTGGCCTCTGATAATCCGAATATTAAAAAGGTGATGGACAGTGTGGCGATATATGAAGTGCAGATTCGGTATACTCAGATCGATCGGGAAAAAGATAGCGTCATTTTTACCGATTATGATTACCAGGTAGATAAGAACAATTATTTCTACCCCGCGAGTACGGTTAAATTTCCCGCCGCCGTGCTCGCTTTAGAAAAACTCAATGAACTTGAGGCCTTGGATCTCAACACCCGTTTTTATGTTGAAGGTGATACGGTAGAGACCACTTTTGCCAAAGCGATCTCTGAAATTTTTGCGGTCAGCGATAACGACGCCAATAACCGTTTGGTAGAATTTTTAGGACAAGATGACATCAATGGCCGTTTGCTTAAACGAGGAGTGAAACCGGTACGCATCGCCCATAGGCTAGGGTACCATTCCGATGTTCTGACGACCAAACCGTTGATCATTTATGAGAACGATAGTACAACGACTACCCTAGAAGGAACTATAAATACTACACCCAAAGCCTTAGAACTGCACCATCTAAAAAAAGGGGTCGGATATTTTGAAGATGAAACCCTGATTAACAAACCGTTTGATTTTAGTTTGAAAAACTATTACCCCATCGAGGCGCAAGACGCGGTTTTGAAACGAATCATCTTTCCTGAGAATTTTAAAAAAGAAGAACGATTCAATCTTAGTGAATCGCAACGAGAATTTCTTCTTGAAGCAATGCATACGCTCCCTAAAAATATAGGCTATGACCCTATAGAATTTTACGACGGATATTGTAAATTCTTCATGTACGGCGATACCAAAGACAACATTCCAGAAAACATTAAAATTTATAACAAAGTAGGTTGGGCCTATGGTACTTTAACGGACTGCGCCTATATCATCGATGAAAAAAATGGAGTTGAATTTATGTTGACCGCTACCCTCTTGGTCAATAAAAACGGGATTTTTAATGACGACACCTATGAATTCGAAGAAGTGGGCATTCCCTTTTTGGCAGAACTCGGTAGGCAGATTTATTCGGAAGAACTCAAACGTAAAAAGTAAAAAGCAGATTTTAGCGAATATTCTGGATATCCAAATCATATAAATATGATAATCCTTTCCTAAGCCTTCAATTGTAAACCACCATTCATGCACTACTCACCAAAATCGATCAGGTCCTTTATCGGGGCCAAAGACTATCAAGAATCAAGAGCGTTTTATAGCGAATTAGGATTTGAAGAAGTGGTCATCGACAAGACCATGAGCCTCATCAAGGTCAATGAAAATCTGGCCTTTTACCTTCAAAACGCCTATGTAAAAGATTGGATCGATAATTCTATGCTGTTCTTGGAAGTCGATGATCTTGAAGCATTCGAGCACGAGCTGTTGGATAAACAATTACCTGAAAAATATAAAAAGGTGAGAATCTCAAAAATAAAGAACTGGGACTGGGGCCGAGAAATCTTTATGCACGACCCATCTGGCGTGCTATGGCATTTTGGGGAGTTCTTTTAAAACTTAATCACTTCTAAAAAATTTGTAAGGTTGGCCTTTTAAAATGAAACATTTAAATTCGATAGGATTAAAAGTTAACTATGATTTGTATTAATTGTACTTTAGACCACAATGAGAATTTTTGCCCCAACTGTGGAGAAAAGGCAGGCGTAAAAAGAATTACTATCACTTCCATAGTAGAACATGCCTTTTCTACCATTACGAATATGGACAAGGGCCTTTTATTCAACATTAAAAACCTTACCGTTAATCCGGCGAAAATTATCTCTGACTATATTCTAGGAAAAAGGAAAGGAATTCTCGATCCCATCACATTTTTGATACTGTCAATTTCAATATATCTAGTCGTAGAATCAATTATCGGATTTGGCGAAATTGAAAGTATTGATGAAAATTTGACCGAGACAGATGTCAGCGCCATTGGTAAAGCCTTTGGCACGTTCTTTAAGGTTTATGCTAAGTATTTTTGGATACTTTCAATATTACCATTGGCACTTTCCACAAAATTAGTCTACAAAAAATACAATTTTTTAGAACATGTGGCCATAAGTTCCTTTGTTATAGGTTTTGCCACCTTGGTATGCTTGATCCAGTTTATTATTTTTCAATCCATCTTAATATTCAGCCCGATTCTTTATGCTGTTATATGGGTAATGATCCACAGAATCTTCAGTTATTCAAAGGATAAGATCGAGGCTGTTTTTATTTCGTTTGCTGCCTTTCTTTTATTCATGATTCAACTAATTGCCATCATCCTCATAATAGGCAAGATTAGAGCCTAGGTGTATTCAAAATTATTATCAAGTGTAAACCCGTCTATGATCTTTTAGTCAAATGCCCTAAATTTGTATTATATAAAATTCGCTTCGTGCAAGAACCCAAACAGACCCGCATTAACAAATACCTCAGCGAAGTGGGCTATTGCTCGCGGCGAGCCGCGGATAAACTGATCGAGCAGGGCCGTGTGACCATAAACGGGAAAGTGCCAGAAATGGGCACCAAAATAACCGAAGGCGATGAAGTGCGTGTGAACGGCAAACTCATTTCAGAACCTCAGGACAAACCGGTGTATCTAGCGTTCAATAAGCCCATCGGCATTGTTTGTACTACCGACACGGGCGTAGAGAAAGATAATATAATAGACTTTATCAATTACCCCAAACGTATTTTTCCTATCGGACGTTTGGATAAGCCTAGCGAAGGCCTCATATTTTTGACCAATGACGGCGATATTGTCAATAAAATACTTCGGGCCCGAAACCATCACGAAAAAGAATATATAGTCACGGTAGATAAACCTATTACTCCAAATTTTCTTGAGCAAATGCGTTCGGGTGTCCCTATTTTAGATACGGTAACCCGAAAATGCGAGGTAGAGGAAATCACCAAATACCAATTCAAGATCATTCTCACCCAAGGCTTGAACCGACAGATACGGCGCATGTGCGAGTTTCTCGATTATCGGGTTAAACGGCTAAAGCGTATTCGCATCATGAACGTAAAACTCGATATCGCCGTCGGAAAATGGCGTGACCTCACCGAAGCCGAGCTTTCAGAAATTCTTCGTTTGGTGTCCGATTCGTCAAAAACCCATGACGAATAATATTCCTTAAACGGTGGTTCTGCCAAAAATTAAAACATCTCCCTATCATAAGAGACAATCTAAAATTGAACATAATGTATCTTTAGGTATCAATTGGTTTTTTTATGAATTGGATCATCATCTTATTTCTCCTATTTACCTTTATAGGGGTTTTGTTATCCGTGTTATTTCTTTTTAAAAAGAAAGGAGATCGGTTTGCAAATACCCTTCTGGCGATTTATACGTTTCTTTTTTCTTTTGAGCTTTTAAACAATTGCCTGCGATGGTCGGGCGATATTCAAGAAGCCCCTTTTATTCATTTAAACTTCACCCATTTTCCTCTTTGGACCATTTACGGGGCACTACTGTTCATTTATGTGCGAAGCGTGGTCAAAAAATCAAAGTTCAAGTTAGGCGATATTTTTTTCTTGATTCCTCCGTTGGTTACAATTGTCCTTTTATTTCCATATTATTCACTAACTACCTCCGAAAAACTTCGCGCCTTAAAAGAAGGAACCACTGATAACTATGTACACTTTCCGAGCTATGGTATTTGGATCGTTATTGCCATCATGTTTTTTTATGCAGCACTCACTTATATAAATTTTTGGCAGAACAAACGAATCGGTTTTCGAGAGTACAAATGGTTAAAATGGTTTGTCGGTTCTTATTTTGGGTTCGCTTTCATGTTTGCCCTCTATATCTTTTTGGTGCGTTTTCAAATTATGGATCCAACATACGATTATTTCATAGATATCGTAATCGTATTTTTTATTGGAATGCTATCCTTCTTTGGATTCATACAACCTGAAATTTTCGAGGGAAAATCGATAAGTGAGTCCATTCCCTTTATTAAGTATCGAAAAACTGGATTGTCTGAGGCGTTATCATTCGAGATGAAGGAGAAACTAATACGGATCATGGAACACCAGCAACCTTACATGGACAATGACTTGCGTTTGGATGACCTTGCACTGCTGATGAAACTATCGAGAAACCATACTTCACAAATCATCAACGAACATTTCAATCTTTCATTTTTCGATTTTATTAATCAGTATCGCATAAAGGATGCGAAAAACCTGCTTCTTCAAAATAAAGGAGATGACAGAACCATTACTCAAATAGCCTATGATGTTGGCTTCAATAGCCGTGCGTCATTTTACAAAGCGTTTAAAAAATTTTCAGATGGAACACCTTCAGATTATGCTAAACATACCCAAGCATCGTGAAAATAGTTTTGAAGTACTATTCCAGCTTAGAAATTATAGAAAAATTTAATACAAATAATTTTAAAATAATGCGATTGTCCCACATTGTGATACCGTTATTACTAATTCTAATTTTAGATGGAAGTCTTTGTTGTAAAAAAAATGAGGGGTATCAGTTTAATAAATCACCGAATATTAAGGAAAACCTTCAAGAAGGTGAAGGCCCGGTCGCCGATGGATGTCCTAATACCCAATATGATGACTGGAAAACTTCTCGGTACGTACTGCCCTATCCTGTGGGAGAAAGCTATATCGTAACACTTAGTCATTGCGGGGGTTCATATCATAGCGAAGGACAACCCGATGAATACGCCATCGATTTCTCCATGAAAATTGGCACGCTAATAACAGTCTCAAGGGCCGGTAG
>JBATIN010000338.1:0-3894 GCA_049667765.1 Flavobacteriaceae bacterium | reverse complement strand
GAATAAGGGCATCCAAATTATTTCTTGCTCTTTTGAACTGTGACCCGATGCCCCTAGAACTGGTAATATCACCTAAATTATCGCTGGCCAGATCGGTCTCGACTTCACCAAGTGCATATTCGGCAATAATGTCCGATCGTTCTTCCTCCAGCGTGTGATACATAGATCCGATAAGTTTAAGGGCCAGATTTTCTTTTAAGAGATAGGTAGCTTTCAAGGCCCCCGATGCCGTGTTGTAGCGATTCTTTTCATTTCCTTCATAATCGACCAGTAAGGCCCTAGGGTCTGAAAGGGTGCCAAAAGTAGTCTCTCGGCTCACGGGGGTATTTCGATAATCGTTCACTGATACGTTGCCCAGAAAGTTAAAGTGCAATTTATCGGAAAGACGAAACGTGAGATAACTCTGTAGGTCTAAAAAGGAAGGTTTGAAATTACTTTGGGTCTGTTGACTGTTTACCAAAAGTCCGTTATTTCGATAGCGTAGTCCTGATATGCTACTAAACTTTTTGTTCTTGGAAAGCGTTTCCACCGCGGTGCTTGCCCCTAAAAAGCTTAGGTCTAGCTGCACTTCAAATTCGGTGGGATTTTTATAGGTGATGTCCAATACCGAGGATAGTTTGTCACCGTACTTGGCCTGAAATCCTCCAGAGGAAAATTTCACATTCGATACGAGGTCGCTATTTACAAAACTAAGCCCTTCTTGCTGGGCCGATCGGATGAGGAAAGGCCGATAGACTTCTATTTCGTTAACATACACTAAATTTTCATCGTAATTGCCGCCACGTACCGAGTATTGAGTGCTCAATTCATTGTTCGATGCCACCCCGGGAAGCAATTTTAGAACATTTTCGACCCCAGCGTTTGCGCCAGGAATTTTTCTGATGATGTTTGGAGGTACCACGGTAATGCCCTCAACACTTTTATCACCGCTAGGGGTTACGGTCACCTCGGCTACTTGTATGACACCGGTCTTCATTATAGGGTTGAATTCATAGGTCTCGTTCGTAGTAAGCAGCAGGCCTTCTAAAATCACTTTTTCATGTCCCAGATGTGAAAAGGTAACGGTTATGGCCCTATCTGCGATAACTTTTAGCACATAAAACCCATCGCTATTCGTGAAGGTGCCTTGATTTTCAGTAGTAATGTTGACGTCGGATATTGGCACATGGTTTTCATCCAATACAACCCCAGTTACGGTTGCAGTTTGTGCATTTGAGATTTTAAGGCTGCAAAATGCGAGTAGGAGAACAATGGCGCTAAAACATTTCAAACTATTTTCTATAAAAAGAGGACGTGTACGTAGTTGAATTTCCAACATTATCCGTGACCACTAACTTGAGTTCACATTGTTTTTGATCTAGGATCTTGTCGTCGAAATTATAGATCAAAGTTTTGGTCTTGGGTTCATATTCCATTAAGATCCACTCATCGTTTAGGGTGGCCGAATAGGCGTTAATTCCGCTTAGGTCGTCGGCAATGGTCAAACTCAAGTATTTATAATTGTTCAGCCATTGATTTTCCTTAAAGTTTTTGGCCCTTACACTTGGGGCTATGGTATCTTTGGCTAGGGTATAGGTGCCTAGATCTCTGGTTCGGGCGGTAAAGGTGCCGCCTCGTTTATAGGTAGAGGCGTAGTCTGCATTCAATTTATCGTCTAGTCTCGCAATAAAAAGTTGTTTTCGTTCTGCCTCCGAATATTTTTCTACATCAAAGGTAATGGTGAAATTGCGATGTGCCGGTACTCTGCTGTTGTGTATGGTTACCGTATCGTTTCCTTTTTTAAGGTCAATATAGAAATCATCATAAAACGTATCGACCGGAAAATAGACCTTGGCGGCACCGAGGTCGAAATTATTAGGTTTTTTGGAAATGATACGTGCATCTGTCTTTTCTTCTGCCTTGGCAATTTTCAGTTCTTCGCGCTTTCCTTCTACAGGAATAATAACCTTAACGTTATTCTCCTCCAGATCTTTAATGACAATTTCAACGGTATAGGATAAACCCTCGTTAATTTCAATTTTGCCCTCGTCTTTAAGGGTCTTATAAATGGTTAAGCGATTGCCTGCCGCCTTAAAAAGCTGTTGTATTTTATCTTTATACTTGCCGTAATGGTCATAATCGATCAACGTATTTATAAAGCGGGTCTCGGCGAAAGAGAAGGTTTCAAAATCATATTCGGTAAGCAAGCTACCATTCACGAGTTGTTGCACCGAATAAATTCCGTTTTTATTGGCAGCGAGATCTTGGCGGTCATAGCCTACAAAGCCGAACCCTATGGTACCGTTAGCGATTACCTTGTCGGCAAGAAAAGTACCGTCTTTCTGTTTGGAGAACCTTAGTTTTACTTTGTCGCCGCTTTGGTTCACTTGGGCATTTTTACCTAGCGGGTAAGCATAAAGTTCTTCTAGGATTGGGTTGGTGGCATCCCGTACTTCCAGTCCATATAAAAGAGGATTGGTAGGCTTCTCGGAAATACTGCTGCGGATCTCAAAATGTAAATGTGGTCCCGATGACCCACCGGTATTTCCACTGTAGGCGATAACTTTTCCTTTTTCAACCTTCACTTCGCCATAGTCGGGGAAAACTTCAACTTCATAAGATTGCTTCTGATATTGTATCTTTTTAATATATGCTTCTATTTCAGGGGAAAACTTTTGCAAATGGCCATACACCGAAGTATATCCATTAGGGTGGGCCACATATAGTACTTTTCCATAGCCCCATAACGAGACTTTTATTCGGGTAACACTACCATCGCCGATCGCATAGACCGGTAACCCTTCCCGCTGTTGGGTTTTGATGTCAATGCCCGAATGAAAATGGTTTGAGCGAAGCTCGCCAAAGGTTCCGGCAAGTACCAGTGGGATATCTAACGGCGACCTAAAAGCATCTTTTGGATAATTATCTTGGCCGAAAAGGCTTGTTGAAAATATAAATAGTGCTAAAAAAAGGGATCTTGTCATATCGGTAATAAATCGGTACGAATGTAATTAATCGCTGTGGATAGGTGCAAACTCTATGCCTTAAATTTAAGTGTACATTGTAAACAACGTTTTTTAAAGGCTTAAAGTATTACTTCAAGAATAATTGAAAAAAGTATTGCTAAGTCGTTTCATGTATGTTAACTTTGTGTAAGGTGCATTGAATTTATAGTATGAGCGAATTGGTCAAAATAGTTGACTCACTTGAAAACAAGATAAGCAAGTTGTTGCATAAGATGGAATTGCTCAACCAAGCTAATACCAAGTTGGAAAATGAGTTACATTCTTTAAAAAAAGACCAACACAGTACCCAAAGTTCCATTTCGGAGTGGGAGGAAAAGTATAATTCGCTGAAACTTGCAAATTCAATGCTTGGCAGTAATACCAACAAAACAGAAGCTAAGCTTAAAATAAACACATTGATCAGAGAGCTGGACCATTGTATCGCCCAGCTTGCCGAATAATGTTCAACGATACTATGTCAGAAAAGCTCAAAATAAAGCTTTCGATAGCAGATAGGGTGTACCCCCTGACTATTGACCCCGCCCAAGAGGAAGGGTTGCGAAAGGCCGCTAAAAATATAGAGCAATTGGCAAAAAAGTTCGAGCAAAGTTATGCCGTACGGGACAAGCAAGATGTTCTTGCCATGTGCGCCCTACAATTTGCCTCCAAAATAGAGCAAAAAGGCATAGATCAATCTGAAGGAACCAGTCAAGCAGCAGAGCGCTTAAAGGCGTTAGATGCTTTGGTAACTTCTAAACTTGGCATGAAATAAGTTCTTTTAAATAGCATTAGTTACTGCCCACATTGGTAATACCTTTTGACGAACTCAACATTAATTTGTTTAAAAAGGGTGAGTTTAGGTTGTAAAAGCATGCCTTACTAGTATAAGGATCCTTGATCAGTCTTGTAG
>JBATIN010000337.1:0-3235 GCA_049667765.1 Flavobacteriaceae bacterium | reverse complement strand
CTCTACAGGTGCGCCATTGGCTGCAAGGCTATTATAGGCCTCAAAACGGTAGTTTCCAAGATCATAAGGGGTGAAACCTTCGCTTTCTGAAATCAAGGTTTCAGTTTGGTCTTCATTAATTCTGAACCAACGAACCCCCGAAGCCCTCACCATTTCAGTAGGAATAGCCAAGGCTTCAACTCCCGCACATCGACCTATTTGGTCAGGAATATCTAGCTCAGGTAAAAAAGATGAACAATCGAACTCGGGCTCGGAAATAATTACCCGCTCCTCTGGGCAAGGTGCACTAGGCCCAACATCATTATAGGGTACAATTCGAACAAAAAGTTCTTGGTCCATTGGTAATGCCGTTGTAGGCCTATATGATAAAACGTTGCCTACATCCAGATTATCTGCAAGCTCAGTTCCTCCGGGCGTAGTACCGATGGTTACCCGGTATCCGGTAGCACGAGATGCGTAGGCCCAACTAATACTGCCAAAGTTGTTTTCTAAGGCATCGTTTCCATTCCTCAATTGGGTACATGAGGGAGGTGTGGTTATTCTTTCGGTACTAAATACTTCCCCCGGACATACTTCAAGGCCTCCATTGATTACAAAAAGACTGATGGTAACATAAATACGGGTGTCGTCAGGGAGGCCAAGTTCGGGAATAAATTGGTTTACCAGGCCCGCAGACCGACTATTGAGAATATCCGTTGCACCCGGACTAGTGCCTAATGAAATAAGATAGCCATCAATGCCGCTGACTTGGCTCCAACGTATTACGGTGTTAACAGGCACCCCTGTAGAACCATTTAAAGGGCTGGTTATCGATGGGCAATTTTGAGCGTTGACACTTAGACTGAATCCTAAAAATAGAAAGAATACCGCGCATTTTAGAAAGCGGTAGCCATTTAAAAATATTGGATTGGGTGTAATTCTCATAGCGTTCTCAGAACCCTACAATATACTATAAATCTCGCTTTTGCAATAAGGCGTAGGAGAAATAGACGAAAATGGCGGTCCAAGCGAGTACGATTAGTATTTCGTACCAATGTACATGGTAATTCAGATTAATTTTTTCGCCCACTTGATCGGCTACCGTTTGTACGGCTTCCAATCTTGTAAACGGTTCTTTGATAAGGTTGTACATGGCTTGTAAAGGGAAAAAACCCATTACGGTATCCGTAGTATCACCATCGAAAAGTTTCCACCGAATTAGTCCCCTGATTATACCCTCTATAATTTGCCATAGAATAAGAAAGCCTAGGGCAAAAGCGGAGCGTTTCACCAAAATTCCTAGAAAAAGACAAAATGAAAAGAAGCCCATGAGTTTTACAAAAAAGGCAAAGACAAATTCAAGATCAGAAAAAATTATCGATACTTCATTGTAGTCAGAATAGAAGAGTCCCAAGATCAGTGATACCACAAATACAAATACCGTTGATATCAAGGAAAATGAAATAACCGTTAAAAATTTTGAAAGTATAAACTCTTTTTTGGATAGACCATCGATCAAGTTTTGTTTCAATGTTTTGTTGCTGTATTCATTGGCCATCATAGAAACGATGACGATGGCAAGAAACAATTTAAAAAAAGCTGTTACGAACGTGTTGAAATGCCAAATATACGGGAAGTTAAAAATTCCGATTTCTGCCAAATGGAATTTTATCGGGCCAATATCAAATTTTATGGCGGCTACAAGGGCTATGGAGGTAAGTAGTACAAAATAAGATATGATCAACACCTTGCTCGCCCTGTTGTTCCATAGCTTTATAAATTCTATCTGTAAGAGTCGTACCATGGTTCTTTGCTTAGTTCGGTTGATTTTTGGTGAGGGTCAAAAATTGTTCTTCTAGACTCTCTTTTCGTTTTACTAAATGAGAAAGCACGATTTCTTTATCACATAGCATTTTATTCAACACTGCAGGGTTCATTTCTTCTTTTAAAAATGCGGTGACCAGTCCGTTTTCTATTTTTATTTCCCCAAAGCTTGGATGGTTACCTAGAAACGCCTGTAATTTTTCGTTTTGATCCGATTTTAGTTCAAAAAAACCATGAGTGGCGAGCATACCGTCAACTGTGCCCGAATACAGTTTTACTCCTTTTCGGAGTATGACAACATGGGTACAGACCTTTTCTACCTCGTCCAACAAATGTGATGCCAGTAAAATAGTCGTGCCCTGCGAGGCAATTTTCTTTATTATTTCTCTAATTTGATGTATACCCTGCGGATCTAAACCGTTCGTGGGTTCGTCAAGAATAAGGATTTCTGGATCGTTCAATAGGGCAGAGGCAATGGCCAAGCGTTGTTTCATGCCCAAGGAATAGGTCTGGAATTTACTATGTTTACGATCCAAAAGTCCAACCAGCTCTAATTTTTCCTCTATTTTTTCTTCGGAAACCTCTTTGATTTTGCAGACCAATTTTAGATTTTGTACCGCTGTCATATAGGGGTAAAAGTTAGGGCGTTCAATGATGGCGCCTACCTTTTTTAAGGCCTCGTGCGTAGACGTATTACCATCGAACCAAAAAAATTCACCCTGGGTTCGGTTCACTACGTTCAAAACAATTCCAAGGGTAGTCGATTTTCCGCTCCCATTTGGGCCAAGAATGCCATAAACGTTGCCTTTTTCTATAGTAAACGATAGATCGCTGACAGCGGTCAAAGACCCATATTTTTTGGTGAGGTGCTGTACGGTAAGTATTTTTTCCAAAATGGAGTATGTTTTGAGGTGATCTGCCTTTACTTGACGAGTAAAACTTAAATTTGTTACATTACAGGTAGTACTAATTTAAAAAGACCCTATGTCCGAAGAACGTTTAATGTCCAAAAAGAAACCTGCTTACCCGGTAAGTGAAGCGTTAGATGTGTATTTGGATCATTACAACCGTAAAATAAAAATTCCTATTTTCTATGATGACTTGCTTCGTTTTTCAGGTTCGGTCGTCGTCTATGATTCAAATGATGAAGATACGCTTTGGATACGCGTCTATTATTCTGAATTCGATAGAAAAGAAATTGATCTGAGCCTAAAAAAAGTATATTCCATTTTGCATTCTGACGGAAGTGATTCCATTATTCAATACTTGAATGTTGATGCTGTGGATTATTGTACGTTCGGTAATTCAAAGCCCTTCAGAATTAAGATTAGGAATATCTTAAATGATAACTTCACCTATTTCTATGTTAAAAAGACTGATGCCTCACGAATATACGGGCTTGAACTTGAACATATGTTATCGCCCTATAACC
>JBATIN010000336.1:0-7783 GCA_049667765.1 Flavobacteriaceae bacterium | reverse complement strand
TACAATAAACGTGTCGTTACTTTGGATCTTGCCTCGTTGGTGGCCGGCACCAAATATCGCGGCCAATTTGAAGAACGCATGAAAGCCGTGATGAACGAGCTTGAAAAAAATGATGACGTCATTCTTTTTATTGACGAGATTCACACTATTGTCGGGGCAGGAGGTGCCACAGGCAGCTTAGACGCTTCAAACATGTTCAAACCTGCTTTGGCAAGGGGCGAAATCCAATGTATCGGTGCCACAACGTTAGACGAGTACCGTCAATACATAGAAAAAGACGGGGCGCTGGAGCGAAGATTTCAAAAGGTAATCGTTGAGCCGACTACGGTAGACGAGACCATTGAAATCTTAAAGAACATCAAAACAAAATATGAAGACCACCACAATGTTCGGTATACCGATGAGGCCATCATAGCTTGTGTAAAATTGACGCATCGCTATATGACCGATCGTTTTCTGCCCGATAAAGCTATCGACGCCTTAGATGAGGCCGGATCACGGGTACATATTGTTAATATGGATGTGCCTAAGCAAATACTGGAGTTCGAAAAACAGCTTGAAGACGTACGTGAATTAAAGAACAGCGTTGTTAAAAAGCAGAAATACGAAGAAGCCGCAAAATTACGCGACGACGAAAAACGGATTGAAAAAGATTTGGCCAGTGCACAGGCAAAATGGGAAGAAGATAGTAAACAACACAAAGAAACCGTTACCGAAGACAATGTGGCGGACGTAGTTTCCATGATGAGCGGTATACCAGTAAATCGTATTGCACAGACCGAAAGCAACAAATTGGCAGAACTGCCAAATCTTATAAAATCGAATGTTATCGGGCAAGACGAGGCCGTGGCAAAAGTGGCAAAGGCCATACAACGAAATCGTGCAGGTCTTAAAGACCCGAACAAACCTATTGGTTCATTTATTTTCTTAGGTCAGACAGGGGTCGGAAAAACCCAATTAGCAAAAGTATTGGCGAAAGAACTTTTTGATTCTGAAGACGCCCTCATCCGAATAGACATGAGTGAATACATGGAAAAATTCGCTATATCAAGACTAGTAGGAGCACCTCCAGGATATGTTGGCTATGAAGAAGGCGGCCAGTTGACCGAGAAGGTAAGACGTAAGCCATATTCGGTAATATTGTTGGACGAGGTAGAAAAAGCACATCCCGATGTCTTTAATATGTTGCTTCAAGTGCTTGATGATGGTTATTTGACAGATAGTCTTGGCAGAAAGATCGACTTTAGAAACTCCATCATTATTATGACCTCTAACATCGGTGCACGCCAATTGAAAGATTTTGGTCAGGGCGTCGGTTTTGGCACTGCTGCTAAAAAATCACAAGAAGACACGCATCATAAAAGTGTAATCGAAAGTGCTTTGAAAAAAGCGTTTGCTCCTGAATTTTTGAACAGAATAGACGATGTAATAGTATTTAACCCATTAGAAAGGGAAGATATTCACAAGATTATCGATATTGAATTACGTAAGTTATATGCCCGAATCAACGATATAGGATACGATTTAAAGCTTACTGATAAAGCCAAAGACTATATCGCAGAAAAAGGATTCGACAAGCAATATGGGGCACGACCCCTAAAACGTGCGATTCAAAAATACATTGAAGATGCATTGGCAGAAGAAATCGTGAATTCAAAACTAGAGGAAGGCGATAGCATCTTCATGGATCTAGATACTGCCAAGGAAGAATTGACTATAAAGATCAAGAAAAAGGAAAAATCTTCTAAAGCATAAGATAACGTAAGAATTTTAAACTAGGGGAGCCATCAAAATGGCTTCCCTTTTTTTATTGCCTTAAGAAAAGTCGTAAGAAATGAAACACAACGCTACTGACCACCGGGCAGTATAAACGATATTTACGCCTTTAATCTATTATTTTGCTGAATCTTTAGTGATACAGCTACTTTCGTCTTAGACACTATAATAAAGTCAAAATGAGAGTGGGACAACCGAGAAAGACAGTAATCGTTAGAGAGTATCAATTAGACATAGGAAAAGTTCAAGTTTACGAGAATTATATCGTCGCCATTTTTGAAGAAGGGGCAACCCTTACTCTTGAACGTGCCTACCAAATTATCGGTATTTCAGAAATACATTTTCGGGAAAAGAATTTTGGCTTCATCAGTCTTCGAAAAAACTCCTATGCCATTGACCCTATTATTTATACCTATTTAAGGGAGTTGGACAATCTTAAAGCCTTCGCCATTGTATCGGTTAAGGAGATAGACATGCATAACTTCAAGATAGAAAAGCTATTCTATAAAAAACCCATGAAATTCTTTATCGAGTATGATAACGCTTTGGCTTGGATCAAACAACGTGTAAAATCAAAATAATCAAATTTTCGTCAAGAACTAATAGCCTAAAAAGGAGTTTTTGATCATTCTTGCGCAGCGCCTTGTGCTTCTTCCGAGGGCGTTGAAGGCATCTCGGGCATTTCAAACAAATCGATAAACGATTTTCCGATAGCTTCATTTATGGCAGAGGCCGTAAGTGACTGGTAACCCGTTTGCTCTACGGCGAAATCTCCTGCTCTTCCATGCAAATAAACACCGAAGATCGCTGCATGCAACGGTTTGTAACCCTGAGCAATCAAACCTGTGATTATTCCCGTGAGTACATCACCGCTTCCGGCAGTGGCCATTCCTTGGTTTCCAGTAGAGTTAACGTAGCCTTTTCCGTCATAAACGGTAATGGTATGTGCACCTTTGATGACTATGATACAATCATACTTTTTTGAAAAAGCAATGGTTTTATCCAATTTTTCAAAATCATTTTTCCATTTTCCTATAAGTCGCTCCAACTCTTTTGGATGAGGGGTCAATACCGTTTGTATTGGAATAAGAGTCAGTAATTCGGTATTCTCTGAAAGTAGGTTCAACGCATCGGCATCGACTACCAATGGAGTTTTATTCTTTTTAAGAAAGCTTGAAACCGTTTTTAGGGTCGTTGCATCTTTTCCCAAACCTACCCCCATGCCGATTACCGTGGGGGTAAACTTAAAAGCTATGTTGCCAATATTTCGGTCGCTAGTGTCGGTAATGACCATAGCCTCCGGTAATGCGGTTTGTACGGGATTATACCCGCAACCAGGCACATATGCCGTCACCAAGCCGCTACCGGCATATAAACTGGCTTTGGTTGCCAAAATGACCGCACCAATTTTACCGTGGCTACCGCCTAAGATTAGTGTATGGCCGAACAACCCTTTATGTGAAAATTTTTCTCTGGGTATATAGAGGGGCAATACTTCATTTTTGCCAATATAGGCGTATGTAGTTTCGGTTGTTGTTAGGTATTCTGGGTCAAGACCAATATCTAAAATTTCCCATTGATTTACATAGATGCCTGTTTGAGGAAGGAAAAAAACCAATTTTGGCGTTTGAAAACTCAATACATAATTCGCCTTAATAATACCATTAAGGTCTTTCGGCATTTTATCAGTAAACAACCCTGATGGAATATCGATTGCTAGTATAAAAGCTTCTGATTGATTTAGGTGACTAATTAAATCAACCACCCAGATATCTGGCGCGCGGTTAAGGCCGATCCCAAAAATAGCATCGACAATAATATCATCCCGACCGATTTCAGGTAGCGTTTGTTCGCCGTCTAAAAATTCGGGCCATATTTTACGCTCTTTTAAACGTTCTAAATTGATAAGAAAATCCTTTGATCGTGTTTTGCTATAGTTAACGACATAGACCGCAATATTATACCCATGTTCTTGTAAATGTCTGGCCAGAGCGATACCGTCTCCCCCATTATTGCCTATACCGCAGAACAAATGAATCTTTACTTGAGCCCCCTGCATTCTACTATGGAGCCAATTAAAAATCTGAACTGCAGCCCTTTCCATTAGAACATCGCTACTGATTTCTTGTTTTTTAATTGTAAACTTATCAGCTTCATAGATTTGTTTCCCAGAAAAAAGTTTCATTTAATAATGGTATTGGTGAAAAATTGATGATTCCGCAAAAATGACGACAAAGGTTTGATTAAGGTATCAAATGTACTACTTTTGATACTTTGAAAACAGCATGAAAGTATACAATTCAAATTCAGTTTTTCTTTATTCCATAAAGGCCCATGGTTTCTTCGCCACAACAACCCCTTTGGGGTAAGCTGTTCTTTTCTTCATTCTGTATTTTTCTCTTTTTTAGTTTTTTAATCTATACCTTTTTCACATGAAAGTCTTAAAATTTGGGGGCTCATCCGTTGCAAATTCCAAGAACATAAAACTTGTCAAAAATATTGTATCGCAATATCAAGACAACATTGTAGTTGTAGTTTCTGCGTTTGGAGGTATTACCGACCAATTATTAAAGGCTGCTGAATGGGCTGCGGAACAGAATGCTAGCTATAAGAACTTGGTATCTGAAATTCAAGCACGTCATTTTGACACCATTAAAGAGCTACTTCCCGTTCAAGAGCAAAGTACCATTTTGAGTAAGGTGAAATCTGACATCAATAATCTTGAGAGCCTTTTGGAGGGCGCTTTTTCCATTGGTGAAATTACCCCAAAACTATCGGATAACATTGTAAGTTTCGGCGAACTATTATCCTCATACATCATTAGTCAGTTTTTTATAAGTGAAGGGCTGAACCTAGCATTTAAAGATACTAGAGAACTAATAGAAACCGACGAACAATATGGCAATGCCGTGGTCAATTTTGAGGAGACGAATAAAAAGTGTGCTAACTTTTTTGGATCGGTCAATCATAAAATCGTGCTTCTTGGCGGTTTCATCGCTGCTTCTGAAAACGGAAAAACCACTACCTTGGGGCGTGGTGGCTCAGACTATTCGGCCGCTATAATTGCTGCCGCGATCAAGGCTGACATTCTTGAGATATGGACCGATGTAAGTGGTATGTATACAGCCAACCCAAGTATTGTAAAACAGGCCAAGGCGATTCCAGAATTATCTTATGAAGAAGCAATGGAACTTTCGCATTTTGGCGCATCGGTACTTTACCCACCTACCATACAGCCTGTTTTGGCCAAGGCCATACCCATTCATATTAAAAATACTTTCGATCCCGAAGCTTTTGGCACCTTGATTTCTAGAGGCCAATCTGATAACAAAAAAATCGTTAGTGGAATCAGTTCGGTTCAGCATATCGGGCTTTTATCTTTAGAAGGTCCTGGCATGGTCGGGATTCCCGGAATCTCGGCCCGTTTTTTCGATGTAATGTCCCAAGCCCAGATCAATGTGGTGTTGATTACGCAAGCATCCTCAGAACATTCGATCTGTGCGGGTATTTCAGAAAAAGACCTAAAAAAGGCAGTTTTAAAAATCAACACCGCTTTCGCATATGAAATTTCACAAGGAAAAATAAAACCCGTAATTGCCGAAACAGGCCTCGCCATCATTGCTCTTATCGGAGATCAAATGAAGAGCCATCAAGGTTTAAGCGGTAAAATGTTCAGTACTTTAGGTAAGAATAATGTTAACATTAGGGCTATCGCACAGGGAGCCTCTGAACGTAACATTTCTGCGGTAATCGCGGAAAATGATGTAAAAAAAGCGCTTAACGCCTTGCACGAGGTATTTTTTGAAGAAAACATAAAACAGCTCAATCTTTTTGTAATGGGCGTTGGTAATGTAGGTTCTAAATTTCTGGCACAGGTAAGCCAACAGCGAAAATTTTTGAAAGACAACCTGAAATTGAATATCCGGATCGTCGGTATTTCCAATTCTCGAAAAATGCTGTTCGATGAAAATGGTATCGCCCTTAAAAATTGGGAAGTCTTATTGGAAAATGGCCAGAAAGCTGACAAAAGAGAATTTTTTAATACCGTAAAGAGGTTGAATTATCGCAACAGCATTTTTGTGGACAATACGGCCAGCGAAGAAGTTGCATCAATGTACGGCGCGTATCTTGAAAATAGTATTTCGGTAGTGACCTGCAATAAAATAGCCTGTTCATCAGCCTATGCCAACTATATAAACTTGAAGGACCTTGCCCGAGAATACAATGCCCCTTTTCTGTTCGAGACCAATGTGGGTGCTGGGTTGCCCATAATCGACACCTTAAAGCACTTGATCGCATCGGGCGATAAGGTCTTAAAGATTCAGGCCGTACTATCTGGAAGCCTTAATTTTGTCTTCAATTATTTTAATGATTCAGCTACTTTTCACGATGTGGTAAAACAAGCCCAAGAACAAGGCTATACCGAACCCGACCCGAAAATAGATCTAAGTGGTATCGATGTGATGCGAAAAATACTGATTCTGGCTAGGGAAAGTGGTAACCAACTTGAAATCGACGATATTGAAAATTCGTCCTTTCTACCCGAAAAAAGCTTGAAAACCACGAACAATGAGGACTTTTTCACTTCCTTAAAAGAATATGAAAACCACTTTCAAAAACTATATACCAAGGCCGTTGCAAGTGAAAGCAAATTGAAATATGTTGCCCAATATGCAGATGGAAAAGCCAGTGTAGGCCTTCAGAATATTCCAAAAGGTCACGATTTTTATAATTTGGAAGGCAGCGACAATATTGTACTATTTTATACCGAGCGCTACCCCAACCAGCCCATGATCATTAAAGGAGCCGGTGCAGGGGCCGATGTTACAGCCTCCGGTATTTTTTCGGATATCATTAGAATAGGTAATTATTGATCATGAACGAAATCAGAATATTCTGCCCCGCCACCATTGCCAACATTTCCTGTGGATTTGATGTACTTGGGGTTGCCCTAGATTCGGTTGGAGATGAAATGGTGATTCGCAAAACGGCAAAAAAAGGAATATGGATCACAAAACTGACCGGGCAAGATTTACCCCTTGAAACGGAAAGGAACGTAGCTGGTGTAGCCGGTTTGGCTTTGCTTGAACAAGCAAATTATTCAGGAGGGTTTGAAATTGAAATCTACAAAAAAATAAAGGCCGGAAGTGGTATCGGAAGCAGTGCGGCAAGTTCTACCGGAGCGGTTTGGGCCATGAACGAACTGCTCGGGCGCCCCTTTTCAAAATTGAATCTTGTAAAGTTCGCCATGGAAGGCGAGCGACTTGCTAGTGGCGTCGCCCATGCCGACAACGTAGCCCCTGCCCTATTTGGCGGGTTTACTTTGGTACGCAGCTATGACCCGTTGGACATTATACCAATCCATAGCCCTTCAGAATTGTTCGCAACAGTTATTCACCCCCAAATAGAGGTAAAAACATCAGATTCGCGCAGGATACTAAAAACCAATATCACCTTGGCCGACGGTATAAAACAATGGGGCAATTTAGGTGGATTGGTGGCAGGACTCTTTACGGAAGATTACGATCTGATCGGAAGATCGCTAGTGGATCACATCGTTGAACCCATACGCTCGATTTTAATTCCCGGTTTTGATGATGTTAAGCACGAAGCATCAAAAGCTGGTGCATTGGGCTGTGGCATTTCAGGATCAGGGCCTTCCATTTTTGCCTTCAGCAAAGGTGAGCCTATCGCTCGTAAAGTGGCAGTAGCTATGAAACAGGTATATCAAAGTATTGGAATCGATTTCGACATCCATGTCTCCAAAATAAATATTGAAGGAATTAAGACCCTTAACCGATGAAGTTTTACAGTTTAAACGGACAGGCCCCAAAAGTATCTTTCAAAGATGCGGTTATTGCAGGTATTGCTCCCGACAAAGGGCTTTATTTCCCTGAAAAAATAACACCTCTAGCCCAGAGTTTTTTCGATAGGATCGAAGAACTTTCCGATCATGAAATCGCCTTTAACGCCATTCATCAGTTTGTTTCTGCCGATATCCCTAATG
>JBATIN010000335.1:0-16434 GCA_049667765.1 Flavobacteriaceae bacterium | reverse complement strand
GTAAAGTAACCGCCGAATTCAGTATCCAAGGAGTATTTTTCCCAAAAAGGGACAATTTCGTTCAACAGTTCATTTTTATAAAGTGCCGCGTATTGCTTCATTCATCAAAGTGTTCTAGGTACCTGTTGTATAAATGATGCGCTTGGATATAGGCCGACTGTGGACTCATGAAATGGGAGAATTCGAAAGTGATCGCTTTGGTGCATCCCGCTTTTCTGGCCGCCTCCAATTTAAACAACATTTTCTCGAATTTGATAGGCATGAATTTTATGGGCATATCCCTATCAAATGATTCGGAGTTCGACCATGATTCCAGGGCATATTTATCGGCCAGGTTTTTGTTGATCGTTAAATAGGCTTCCAATTCATTATAATCAACATGGCCATCTTGAAAAGCAACGATGTCTATACTGTTCTTTATTCCATCGAAGATTTCATCCCATTCCTTTTCATGTTCGCTAATTAGGATGGAGGTTTTTTTCGAAAGCTTCGAAGTATTGGCCATAACGGCTTTTTTCCCATCTATCCATGGTGATATCAAAACGGGCAACCCTCCACTAACAGTCTTACAATGATCACCCAATTTTGCTATGGACGTTATCGCCCCCTTGGTTTTTCTACTCAACTCCAGGCTCAAATACCAACCCCCAAAATTGGGATGGTGACCATATTTTTGGAACGCTTCATCAATAACGAATAAATTAGGATCGATTTCATGGTGCATATTCCCGGTTTCCCAGTATTTTCCACTATCATAAATCCCAAAAAAGAAGGTCATGGCATATTTATCGGACAGATCCAAAAAGAGTTGTACCAAATCCCGGTGAGGGTTAAAACATCCATGATGCTCAATCAGATAGTCCGAAGGATAGGTCAAGAACTGTTGGTAGCCACAACGAATCATGATCACGGTATCGATACCCATTTGTTTCATATGGGAAAAATCGGCATCCCACTCCTTAGTACCCCAATTTTGATGAGGAATATCGTGGCTTATCTCATCTAAAAATGTCCCAGTAATGCGCATACGTAACCTATTGTTCAAATATCAAAAACCCGTTCCCCCAAATATATAGAACTATTTTACAAGGTATTCTAAAATTGTTCGATATGGTTTTTAGGACTCACAAAAAATGTTCTATTTTTGCCTCCTTGATGTGTAGTGGAAAGGCTTTGATTTTAAAGTCCAGAATACGGATTACTTGTCTTATAAGATGCATCTTGACATTTCGGCCTCATAGTTCAACGGATAGAATAGAAGTTTCCTAAACTTTAGATCCAGGTTCGATTCCTGGTGAGGCTACAACTTAGGTCCAGGTTCTCCCGAAGCGTCGGGGCCGGTGAGGCTATTTTTAAAGTTCAAGTGTCAAGTACAAGTATCAAGTTCAAAAAGATAATTCTGCCAACTACCTCCTCGCCCAAATCTCGTACATTGGCTCGCCTTTGCTGTTTTTTCCGGTATGGTGCCAATCTCCTTCCTTTAGGTCATAATTAAAACTTAATTTAGCACCGACACGACTGTCATCCCTAGAAAAATATTCTATTTCTTCAGTGTAAACACCATTTGTGGAACTGTATGCTCCGCCTCCGGTACCGAAGAATTCCATGGTTTCAGTATTATACGCAATCCATTGAAAACGGCCGTCCATTAAAAACTTTAAGGTTTTTCTTGGGTTTTCATCCCCACGCCTTTCTTGACCTTCATCAGGCCCCCGGGTAGCAAATAGCCATTGACCATCTAAGGCTTGGTCAGCAGTATTGGTAGGTAAAAATGAAGTTGGGGTCTCAAGTTCAACGACCAATAAGTTGTCTTTGGTTGTAAAAGGAAGGATAAGTTCGGGCAAATCAACCGCTTTATAATCAGAATTGAATTCAAGGGACAACTTTATACCATTATTTTCTACCTTGTAAAACCCTCCAAATGTTTTTATAAACTTTGCCGGTGAGGTGGCATAAATGGAAATAATCAAATAACGATCATCTATTTTGAGTTCATGCCGAACATTTTCCGAATCGGAAAAATAAACTCCAGGACTGATTTCAACCTGTGAAAAGACTACATTGAACGTAATAAATAATAAAACGGATAGTGCGGACGTTTTTTTAGACTCCATAGTAAAAATTTTAGCATTAAATATAAAGAATATACCCCTAATTGTGAAGCAGTGGGCCGAAAGTGATACCTTTAAATTGCGATTTCACTATTATTTTTTTGAGTTTTATCGTTATTTACAGGGAAACCCTTGTTTTTCCAGAATTTTTGATTTCATTTGCTCTATCGTATCGATACCGAATTCGATAAGGTTTCAAGTCTTGTAACTGAACATTATGCAATGTGTTTTTAGATTCGGGTTTAGGGAGATTCTTAAATCAAACCCTATGACCGTCTATCAATTGGGTAACCGGCTATTTAAGCTGACATACGATATGTCCCCTATTGTTCGTAGTCAGCATGACTATTTTTTCATACCAACCACTGAACGCCAAATCATTATTTAGGGATTGAACACTTTTAGATGTATGTACGGGATGTTTATTAGTCCCATTGTTATCAATCCATTAAATTTTATTCACAATGAACACTAAGTATATTGATCTTATTGATCAGACCTATTTTTTCCCCCAAGAAGAGTTTACCCTTGATGAAGATAAACTACGTTTTCACGGCATTCCGTTGTATGAACTCATAGAGAAATATGGCAGTCCTTTAAAATTTACCTACCTACCTAAAATTTCGGACAATATCGTTCGAGCGAAGTCATGGTTCGCCAACTCCATAGAAAAGTTTGATTATAAGGGAAGGTACCATTATTGTTACTGTACCAAAAGCTCACATTTTCAACATGTATTGAATGAAGCGCTAAAGAACGAGATACATATTGAGACCTCTTCTGCGTTTGATATCAATATTGTGGAAGAACTAAAAAAGACAGGTAAGATAAAGAACGATACCTATGTTATTTGTAACGGATTTAAACGCGATCAATATATTGATAATATAGCCAAACTGATCAATAATGGGCACCGAAACTGCATACCTATTATTGATAATTATGAAGAGATCGATTTGTTGACCGAAGCAATTGACGACACCTTCAAAGTTGGTATCAGAATTGCGTCGGAAGAAGAGCCAAAGTTCGAGTTTTATACATCTCGCCTTGGTATTGGGTATAAGAATATTGTGCCTTTTTACGAAAACCAAATTAAGGACAATGAAAAGGTTGAATTGAAAATGTTGCACTTTTTCATTAATACGGGTATCCGTGATAATGCCTATTATTGGAACGAGCTTGTAAAATGTCTTAAAGTGTATACCCGTTTAAAAAAGATTTGCCCTTCTTTGGACAGTTTGAATATAGGTGGAGGTTTCCCTATTAAAAATTCCTTGGCCTTTGAATACGATTATCAATACATGATCGACGAGATTTTGAATCAGATCAGCATTACATGTACCGAGGCCGAAGTGCCTGTACCTCATATTTTCACAGAATTTGGTAGTTTTACTGTAGGTGAGAGTGGTGGTGCGATTTATGAGATCTTGTATCAAAAGCAACAGAACGATAGAGAAAAATGGAATATGATCGACTCGTCATTCATTACAACATTGCCTGATACTTGGGCCATCAACAAACGTTTTGTAATGCTGCCCATAAACCGATGGAACGATGAGTACGAAAGGGTATTGCTAGGTGGCTTGACTTGTGATAGTGATGATTATTATAACAGCGAACAGAATATGAACGCCATTTATCTACCCAAATATAAAAAAGACAAACCTTTGTATATCGGGTTTTTCAATACAGGGGCCTACCAAGAGACGATCGGCGGGTTTAACGGGCTGCAGCACTGTTTGATTCCACAGCCCAAACATATTTTGATCGATAGGGATCAAGAAGGAGATTTAACCTACGAACTCTTTAGTCCGGAACAAAATGCTGAAGATTTTTTAAATATATTAGGGTATACCAAAGGCTCTACCAAGACAGCGAAAAAAGAAAAGAAAAGCGCTATTGCACAACCTGATCACAAGTTTTAATTTACCCGCCCTTTGTTTGTCAAAGGGCACCTTATAATAAACGAAAATAATAACACACTGATTTAAACTTTAAAAAATGAGTACAACAAAGAATTATGCCGGCATACCCGACGAATTCGCACAATTGGAAAAAGCCAAGGTAGTATTGATTCCGGTTCCTTATGACGGCACAAGTACTTGGGGCAAAGGAGCAGATAAAGGTCCGGCGGCATTTTTAGATGCCTCTGCGAATATGGAGCTTTATGATATCGAGACAGATTCAGAGGTTTATGAGCAGGGTATTTATCTTTCGGATCCCATAGCTGAATCGAGTTCTCCAGAAGCCATGGTAAAAGCGGTGCACAAAATCACCAAAGAGTACATAAAACGCAATAAATTCGTAACACTTTTTGGCGGGGAACATTCGGTTTCAATAGGTAGTATTCGGGCTTTCAATGAATGTTTCGATAATTTAACGGTATTGCATATCGATGCACATGCCGATCTTCGAGAATCGTACGAGGGCACAAAATATAACCATGCCTGTGCCGTTCACGAAGCTAGCAAGACCACGAATTTGATTCAAGTTGGAATTCGGTCCATGGATGCTATCGAAAAAACATTTATGGATGAAGAAAAAACCTTTTTCGCCCATGATATGGCCAACGATGAATATTGGACCGATAAGGTTATCGAAGCACTAAGCGATAACGTTTTTATTACCTTTGATCTAGATGCCCTCGACCCTTCTATTATGCCTTCTACAGGCACGCCGGAGCCAGGGGGTTTATTTTGGTATGAAACCTTGGCTTTCTTAAAGCAGGTTTTTGAAGATAGAAACGTGGTCGGTTTTGATATTGTTGAACTTTGTCCGAACGCAAACGACAAATCACCCGATTTTTTAGCTGCAAAATTGTATTATAAAATGTTAAGCTATAAATTCACCGACGAGGCAGTCGATGATGCCTATGACAACACCTATGATGTTGAATATAAATCGAACAGTGTAAACGGAAAATTCGAAGATGACGAAGACTAAGGGTGCAATCTCTAATTTTATTGAAAAGTATTACCTGCATTTTAATGCGGCTGCTTTGGTCGACGCGGCCAAAGGCTATGAAGCCCAACTTCAAAACGGAGCTAAAATGCTCGTTTCTTTGGCTGGTGCAATGAGTACCGCCGAATTGGGCAAAATATTCGCCGAGGTAATACGACAAGATAAGGTACAGATCATTTCGTGCACTGGAGCCAATTTAGAGGAAGATATCATGAACCTCGTGGCCCATTCTCATTATAAAAGGGTGCCCAATTATCGAGACCTCACCCCACAAGACGAATGGGATCTATTGGAAAAAGGATTGAACCGCGTAACCGATACCTGTATTCCAGAAGAAGAAGCTTTCCGTAGACTCCAAGAACATATTTTTAAGATCTGGAAGGATGCCGAAGATAAGGGCGAAAGGTACCTGCCACATCAGTTTATGTACAAAATGCTGCTTTCAGGGGTTTTGGAAGAGCACTATGAAATCGATATAAAAGACTCTTGGATGTACGCCGCGGCCGAAAGAAACCTGCCCATTATCTGCCCAGGTTGGGAAGATAGTACCATGGGCAATATTTTTGCCTCCTACGTATTAAAGGGCGAATTAAAGGCGAGTACCATGAAATCGGGAATAGAATATATGACCTTCTTGGCAGATTGGTATACCGATAATTCTAAAAACGGAATCGGGTTTTTTCAGATAGGTGGAGGTATTGCTGGTGATTTTCCGATCTGTGTGGTACCTATGCTCTATCAAGATATGGAACGTACCGACACCCCGTTTTGGAGCTATTTTTGTCAGATCAGCGACAGCACCACAAGTTACGGTTCGTATTCTGGCGCCGTGCCCAATGAAAAAATAACCTGGGGAAAATTAGATATTGACACCCCTAAATTTATAATTGAAAGTGATGCGACCATTGTCGCGCCCCTGATTTTTGCCTATCTTTTAGACCTATGAACAAAGACAACCATTCAAACTTAAAAAGAGTCATCGTCGACTTTAAAAAATTGACTCCTGAGGTGCTTAAACTTTTGGTGGAGCGATACCCTGATGGGTACGATGACCGTAACATTATCTCGTTTAAAAATGCCCAAGGCGAACGAATTGAGGCAGTTGAAGTATTGACAGACGACACCAAGTATCTCGTAAAAATTAGTGCCAAGTTGGAGTACACTATGGAGAACTACGATGAGGACGATTACGAAGATTTTGCCGATGACGATCCAGAAGCAGTGGTCGATCCCGAAGAAATGCCCGATGATGACGGTAATAGTGATGATGATTGATGCCCAATATGTACGAGGTCGTAGCACATCAGATTTCGGCTTCTATAAACGTTAGGCAATGCCGTAGTGTGCTGCCCTTAAAGTCATTATATTCAGATAGTGACGAGCTATTCTTAAAGAACGGCGATCAAAAATTTGTTTATGTATTTCAATATGGACTTGTTTCTTTCTTCAATCATACGATAGAAGAAATCGATGAGATTCTTAAAATGCTTGCGCCTTCGACCAAAGGGAAACTAGAAGAGTTTTTTACCGAGACCATACAGGTTAACATTGAGAAAGGCAAACAAAAAGTGTCTTTCGATAAAGTGGTCCTGCCAGATTATGACCAAGAGGCCATTCGTTTGGTCATGTTAAACACTTCGCAATCTGTAGCTTTGGATAGGTATGCCGAAATTACACAACAGCTTTTGCTCGAGACCAATGGGTACACCTTATATCTTGAGCAGCATGGCAAACTCAATATTTCAGGCAATAAACTTAAAAAGTTTATAGGCAAGGTGTTGAATATAAAAAATCAGATCAATGAGAACTTATATATCTTTGATTCGCCAGATAGTACCTGGGAGAACGAACAACTAAACCGGCTCGATAACGACCTAAAACGCACCTTCGACCTAAAAGATAGGTATCGTGGGGTGCACGAGAATACTGAAATCGTTAAAGAGAATCTGGAGTTGTTCAAAGATATTATGGAGCACCGTGAAAGTAGCCGCTTAGAGTGGATCGTAATTATATTGATTCTCGTAGAAGTGCTAGACCTGATTTTTTTACGGATATTGAAATGGGGCGTAACCTAACTGTGACAAATTGGGTATCGCAACAAGAAAAAAATTAACAAAAGCAATTATGAAAATAAAAGAAATAGAGAATATCGAATTAAAGTTCCTTGATCTTGAAGATTATTTAGAATTGAAAGAGGCTATGCTTTCTTCATATACCAATATGCCAGGATCCTATTGGAAAGAAGAACAGATTGAAAAATTGGTTCGAAAATTCCCCGACGGCCAGGTTGTAATAAAAATAAATGGCCAACTGGCTGGTTGTGCATTATCGATTATCGTTGACTACGATGATTTTGAAGATAACCATACTTACGAAGAAATTACGGCAAAGTATACATTCGATACCCACGCTGACGATGGTGACGTGCTGTACGGTATCGATGTTTTTATAAAACCTGAATTTAGAGGACTTCGATTAGGCAGAAGGTTGTATGATTACCGAAAAGAGCTTTGCGAAAAGTTGAATTTAAAGAGCATTGTTTTCGGGGGGCGTATGCCCAATTTCCACAAGTATGCTGACAGTCTTACACCCAAAGAATATATAGCTAAGGTCCGTAGGAAGGAAATTCATGATCCGGTGCTCAATTTTCAGATATCGAACGATTTTCACCCTGCCAAGGTAATGAAGGGATATTTAGAAGGCGATAAAGCTTCGAATGATTTTGCAATTTTGATGGAATGGGATAATATCTATTACCAAAAACCATCAAAAAAAGCGGCTACCAAAAAAAAGATCATCCGTTTAGGGTTAATCCAGTGGCAAATGCGGCCCTACAAAGATTTGGAAGAGCTGTTGCAGCAGGCCGAGTATTTTATTGATGCGGTTTCAGGTTATCGGTCAGATTTTGCCCTGTTTCCAGAGTTTTTTAATGCACCCTTAATGGCAAAAGACAATCATTTGTCAACACCTGAGGCCATTCGTGAACTGGCGAAACATACCTCGGCCATTGTTCAAAAATTTTCTGAATTTTCGATTTCCTATAACATCAATATTATTACTGGAAGTTTTCCTGAGATAATCGATGGTCGACTCTATAACGTAGGCTATTTATGTAGAAGGGACGGAAGTATGGAACGATATGAAAAACTACATGTGACGCCCGATGAAGCAAAAGTTTGGGGCATGCAAGGCGGTACCCAGTTCAAGGCATTTGACACCGACTGTGGTAAAATAGGGATTTTAATCTGTTATGATTCCGAATTTCCAGAGCTAAGTCGAATCTTGGCCGATGAAGGCATGGATATTCTATTTATTCCATTTCTTACAGATACGCAAAATGGATATTCCAGGGTACGCAATTGTGCCCAGGCACGAGCTATAGAAAATGAGTGCTATGTAGCGATTGCCGGTAGCGTGGGCAACCTGCCCAATGTGCAGAATATGGACATTCAGTTTGCACAATCCATGGTGTTTACCCCTTGTGATTTTTCGTTTCCTACCAATGGGATCAAGGCCGAAGCCACCCCAAATACTGAAATGATCTTGATCGCCGATGTCGATATCGATTTGTTAAGAGAGCTCAACCAATTCGGTGCCGTACGTAATTTGAAGGATAGAAGAAAAGATCTTTTCGAGCTAAGAAAAAAATAGATATTTTACAAAACATGTTGAGGTAAGGCGCTTTTGTATTAAATTTCGTATGCTAATCCTAAACGAATTTTATGAAAAAAGCACCTTTTCATTTGTCCTTGCCTTGCACAAGCATAAGCAAGACCGAAGATTTCTATGTCGATGTCATCGGCGCTTCTTTGGGTAGACATTCATCGCGATGGCTTGATATCGACCTTTTTGGCAATCAGATTACATTTACCAGAGCGGGCGAGTTTAATTTCACTTACCGCTCGTACAAATTCGAAGATTCGGTCTTGCCGGCCTTTCATTTTGGAATTATTGTCGATAGAGCAACTTGGGATCTACTTTACAACAAATTGTCAGCCTCGGAATATGAGATAACCAGCGAAGTCACCTTTTTGAGGGATAAAACAGGAGAGCATATATCCTTTTTCATAAAAGATCCCAATGGCCATATGGTCGAATTCAAATGTTTTAGGGATCAAAAAGAAATGTTTGGTCAATAGTTTTGCCTTTCATTTCTTTGCCATCCTTTAAAAAAAAGCATTAGTTACCTTGGAAAAAAACTCAAAAAACAGTTCTCTTACTATTATTGGCAGTGAAGAATGGTGTGTGTTTGAAGAATTGGGCATACCGGCCATAAAAGCCCGTGTCGATTCAGGTGCCAAAACATCATCTATTCAAGCCTCCAATATTAAAGTGTATCATAAAGGTTCACAAGAATGGGTGCGCTTTGAAGTGAACCCTATTCAAGAGAACCGCAGTATTGCCATTGAATGCAAGGCCATGCTGGTCGGCCGACGATCCGTTAAGAGTTCTTCGGGCATCGCAGATGAAAGGCTGGTGGTAAAAACGGTCGTGAAAATGGGTGATAAGGTGTTTGATATTGAACTGACCCTAGCTAGTAGGAATACCATGGAATTTAGAATGCTTTTAGGGCGAGAGGCCTTAAAAAAGCGTTTTATCGTAAATCCGGCAGAGCGCTACGTATTGCATGACTTTAGCTACGAGGCAATAACCAAGAAATACGCTCCTTTCATAAAGCAAAAATCAGGTTTGAAAATCGCACTTTTGGCCAGTAATCCAGAACTGTATAGTAATAAGAGGCTGATAGAGGCGGCCATTGCTCGCGGGCATGAAATTGTTTTCTTGAACGTTGAGCTGGCCTATATGAAACTCGATGCCCGTTCTCCCGAAATTCGGTATCGTGGCGGTAATATCCTAAACGAGTTCGATGCCGTGATACCAAGAATAAAACCTTCGGTTACATTTTATGCCTGTGCCTTGATCCGTCAATTCGACAATTTAGGCGTCTATTGCCAAAACTCCGCCGAAGCGATTTCTCAATCACGTGATAAGCTTTTTGCCTCCCAACTTTTTTCTAAAAACGACATTCATATACCGATTACCGGTTTTGCTAAATCACCGATGGATACCAAAGACCTGATCCGCATGGTCAACGGTGCCCCTTTGATCATAAAACTACTGGAAAGCACTCAAGGTAAAGGGGTGGTTTTGGCCGAGACGAACAAAGCCGCAGAAAGCGTTATCAATGCGTTTAAGAGTGTGAACACTAATATTTTGGTACAAGAGTTCATTAAAGAGGCTAACGGGCAAGATATTCGTTGTTTTGTGGTCGATGGTAAGGTAGTGGCTTCAATGCAACGGCAGGCCGAGAAAGGTGAGTTTAGGGCAAATATTCACCAAGGGGGTAAAGCATCGATTATAAAGATCACTTCTGAAGAGAAAAAATTGGCGCTTAAAGCGGCCAAGGTATTGAATTTGGCTGTGGCCGGGGTAGATATTATCCGTTCCAACAAAGGGCCTTTGTTATTGGAGGTCAATTCTTCACCAGGTTTGGAGGGCATTGAAAATGCAACAGGACAAGATATTGCCAACGCCATGATCCTGGCCATTGAGAAGAAGTTGAAATACGCCCATTGAAAAAGGTGGGGAATATCAGCTATTCGTTTAATTCAAAATGGGGAACACAATTGCTACTATGTTACAATCAAATTAGGTTTTTCAGCATGGTTTCAGTGGTCTTTTCCAAATCAAATTCAGCTTTCCATCCCCAATCTTTTTGAGCTTTTGAATCATCGATGCTACTTGGCCAAGAATCGGCAATGGCCTGACGAAAATCGGGGTCATAATCGATTTTGAATTCGGCAATGTGCTTTTGAATACTTTTGGAAATTTCTTTAGGGGTAAAGCTCATGGCCGAAAGGTTATAGGAAGAGCGGACTTTGATAAGACTAGCATTACTTTCCATAATGCCCAAAGTGGCTCGTATGGCATCGTCCATAAACATCATGGGCAGTTTGCTGTCTTCCTTTAAAAAACAGGTATATTTTTTGTCCTTTAATGCTTTGTGATAGATCTCAACTGCATAATCGGTTGTACCACCGCCTGGTTGGGTTTTCCAACTGATCAAACCGGGGTAACGGATGCTTCTCACATCAACACCGAACTTATTGAAATAATAATCACACCATCGTTCGCCCGATTGTTTGCTTATTCCATAAACTGTGCTGGGTTCCATTATGGTGTTTTGAGGCGTATTCTCTTTAGGAGTATTGGGGCCGAATACCGCTATGCTCGAAGGCCAAAAGATCTTACTTATCTTCTTTTCCTTGGCGAGATTAAGCACGTTGAACAATGAATTCATGTTCAAGGTCCATGCCCTCATGGGGAATTTCTCTGCAGTGGCGCTCAACATGGCGGCCATTAAATAGATTTCATCGATCTCGTAGTGCATTACCACATCTTCAATAGCGGCATAATTGGTAGCATCTAAAATTTCAAATGGCCCCGAATCCATAATTTCTTTTGTGCCTTCACGAATATCACTGGCGATTACATTTTCGTTTCCGTATTTTTCACGGAGGGCTAGGGTCAATTCTGTGCCGATTTGGCCACAGGCTCCGATAATGAGAATAGGTTTAGGCATTAAAATGAAGTTAAAGAGATTCTTCAACAAATATACCCTTTATTAAAATTTGTACATTCGCTTAATGAACAAAATATTGTTTTACATACTGCTCGTCTTGGCCTTTTTATCCTGTAATCAAACTAAGGAGAACGGGGTTGTTGAAGATGCGCTCGTAGTTACCATTTCTACTGAAAAATGGCCCAAAAAGGCAAATGTAGAACCTGGCGCACAGTTTGTTTTAAAAGAATGGGCAGAATATAATGCCCTAGATACTAGTTTTGATTTATTGTATACCGTAGAAAATCGTGAAGATCTCATTTTGGTTATTGAAGATTTGATCGAGAAACAGAAAGCCCTGGAGGGGTCTGTCTATCCTGAATTATTCGATACGCCACAGATCAAAAGCAGACAAAAGGTATTCAAAACGTTTTTTCTGAAAGTAAAGGGAAATCTCGAGTACCGTCTTGACCTAGAAGAGCCGGTTCTTGAAACGATTAAAGCCTATAGCGACCTAAGAGAGCAGTTCAATAGTACGGTGAACAATACCCTCGATATTAATTTGATTTTAGAGGAAGAGTAGGTTTGAGCTTAAGTTTGTTTGTCTACGTAGATACCATAAAAAAGGCGGACCTCAGGTCCGCCTTTTTTTGTATTATTGATTTCGGTTAGTTTTTTTTATCAACCGACTCCGGTGCATTTTTTCTTGTCTCCAAGGCTTGTTTGCTCAAGCTTGCCAAGTTAAAATTGGGGTCTATGGCCAATGCTTCATCGATCAGTGCAATTGCCGCAGAGGGGTTTTCTTTGTCCTTATTATACTGCACCAAAGCCTTTAAATGAATAAACGCGGCCTTTAGGGGCACCTCATAAGGTTGTTGACGTTCATAAAATGCATATTTCATATCGTCTTTTGCGTTCGCAATACCATAGTCAATATGAACTGCGGCCCCTTCCGTATCACCGGTCTGAATTTTAAGGTCGGCAAGCTCGTAGGCCAAATAAGCGTTCGGCGTTCGTGAGTTTAAAACTTCAAACTGTTCCAGGGCTCTTTTGGGCTGATTCAAGGCTTTTAAAGAAATGGCTTTAACTTGTACTGCCAAGTCAGAATCACTATCGTTTTTTTCGATCCCAATAGTGTTTAAAGCTTGTAGGTGCTGACCATCATTGGCATAAATATAGGCAAGGGTGTCCCGTCTTTCAATTGATGGCGAAAGCACGTTCAAATGGGTCATGGCATTGATTACTCCGTCGACATCGCCTTGTATTCGCATTTGTTTGTAAAACGCTTCGTAGTGCTTTTGTATTTCACTTTGTGTTTGGGCGATTCCGACAAACCCCAGGCCACAGAAGAACATAAAAATTAATTTTTTCATTTTGATTATTTTTGGTGCGCTAAACTATAAAAATTATTCTTAGCAAGCTGTTAATGAAATCTTTAAAAATACACCAATAAAAAAGAACGCCTAACTGGCGTTCTTTGGGGTTGTAAAGTCGATGAATCTTCGTTAAACGATGGTCAACGGAACTTCTTTTTGCGTGAAAGACCGAATAAGACTTGCATAAAACCCGATACTTTTAGCATCTTGATCTATACACGACTTTAAAAAATCTTTTAAGTTTTTAAAAAGCAGGTTTGCGTGCAAGGTAGGAAGATTGGTGTTTACCTTTCTTGGATTGTAAGAGGCGTCATCTATCACAATATCCATTTCTACCCTTTTTCTATGATAATCTATAGAAACATCGGCTGCGTTGTAATACTTTTTAAGTATCGCAACGTGAAGGTTCTTGAATTTGTTGGTCGATTTTTGGTTGGTACAACTCGCGGAAATTAGATTTTCTATTTCTGCCGTAATTTTCTTTTTTACTGTTGAATTTTCCATGGCAATCGATTTTTAATATTTATATAAAGTTATGTATTTTGCCGATAAAGTGTTCAAAATCAAGGTTGTAATTAACAGTAATCGTCCTTTTTTGTTGTGAAAATACTTTTTTGAGTGGTGAATTAGCTTACTATAGAGGTCGTAAATCGGTATTTTTTAACATTTAGTAGGACTTCAGGCACTACTTTCTTTCCTTTATTTTCCTTTTTTGGTAAATAATCGGGTGTTACAAGCCCTCTTTTCTGTGCTTCCTTAGTGTAATATTCATTTTTATTAGGATGATATGGAAATACCGCGTTGAATGATTCACCCCACCAATCCTTGGAAATAATCTCTTTTAGTATCGCTATACAATCGTTTAGGTGAATAAGGTTTACGGGTTCGGCACCGTTCGTTAACTGTTGTTTTCCTGACAAGAACGTAACAGGATGTCTTTCGGGGCCTATTAAACCTCCATACCTTATAATAGTTGTCATAAAAGCATTGTCGTTGGCCAAGAGTTGCTCCGATGTGTACAGCTGGCGACCAGATTCAGTTGAAGGTTTGGGCACTGTATTTTCGGTTACTTCGCCTTCTATTTCTCCATAGACCGAAGTGCTACTGACAAAAATAACTTTTTTTACCCGTGATGTTCTTATGGACTTACCTAGCAAGGTTATTTTGTCAATGTAGCTTTCTTTTTGCCCACTACGTAGTTTTGGGGGGATGTTGATCACCAGTACATCGACCTTTAAAAGAAAGCTTTCGATATCACCTTCAATTCCCTTCTCGGTAAGTGAAATAAGAAACGGTTTGATCTTTCTCTCTTGTAAATAAGCGAGTTTTTCTTTAGAGGTGGTACTGCCATGCACTTCGTAACCTTCGTCTACCAAAGAAACTGCTAAGGGTAACCCCAGCCATCCGCAACCTAAAACTGCAATGGTCTTAGTCAAAACGAATTGTTTTAGTTACCAAAACGGCATCGTTTAACACAAAAGGCATCGGAATCTCATTCTCAGGTCTTGGGGAAATGCTAAATTGTGGATGGTCCAATAGGTCATTTGATGCCTCGTACAAGGTCAATTCCAAAACAGAATCTTTGGGTATTACGACCTGTAGATCGGTATACTCATTGTCGCTAATATAATGCGTGATCAATTTATTACGCAGTCGGTTTTGTAGAAAGTATTCGGATAAAGGCACGGAATTGACCCATGCCTTTTCAACAGGTATTTCATTGGTAAAGACATCCAACCGATTTACGGGTCTATGATGAGATATGCAAATGTCCAACATGCGTTGTGCCCCAATGACCGTATCTCTGGTTTTTTCAACTTTCATTACCGGTAATTCTTTTAAAGGGGCGTCGTTTACGTAGGTAAAACCTGTACTATACTTGCTGCTAAGGGTCTTTTTGTTTAATTGATCTGCTATTTTTTTATCCGCTCCCAAGTATTGGGTCGTCCAAGTTGATGGATGTTTTTCAAAGGTAGCCCATTGTGCAGTGTTCACATCCGCATCCAAAACATATAAAAGGCTGCTAGGTTTGGGGCGCTCTTTGGTAAAAGTTGAATTTAAATGGGCCGATACCATAAAGGCCGCGAACAGAAATAAGCTTAAATAAGCAAGTAGACCTTTCTTTTTGTAATAAGAAAAAATAGGAAGCAAAAAGACAAAGGTCAATGTTGTTAAAAGGGTAGTAGCGACCATCATCTTAAGGCCTAGTCCAACAGGAATTCCTTTAATCAATGGGCTGAGCAACCATAGTGCCGGAAGCGCTAAAAACACCAGTAGATAAGGGTTTGGCGATTTTTGATCGATGGTTATGAACAGGGCTACTAAAAGTCCGAATACGGGAATAATATAAAAACTGGCGCCTGTTAAATAAAGGCCCAACCCGGCACAAATTGTTAACCATAAGACTAAAGGAGCAATTAGTAGATTAGGGGTTTCTAGGGTCTTAAAATTATTGTACACCCAAAAGCAAACACCTAAGGCAAAGAAAACGAACGCTGCGATATAGGTATACCCATTGTAAGTAAACCCATGTAGTATATCGGTGTATTGTGGATACATCCATTTTAATACCGACCAACTAAAGTACCCGACTACTCCGTTGATCAAAAGCGCTATGAATAAGGGGATAAATCCTTTTAACATCGCTTTGGCCTCCAATGTTTTTTTGAGTAATCCACTTATGCAAAAAACCAAAAGTAAAAATATGGCAAGGGCGAACATGGGCCATATCCATTCAAATGGGTAGGTAACCATCTTAAAAAACGGAAAGTCGAAATACACGTTTTCGTTTAGGCTTTTAAGGTTGCTAAGATCCGCTTGGCTAAAATGTTGTAGTAAGGGCATGAGATAACTGCCTTGATGGGTCAAGGTATTTCGATCTAGACGTTCATAGGTATCCAAGGCGGTGTGGTAATCGTAATGGTCGTCGATAAACGCGAAATTGAAGCCGTCTAGGTCTCTGTCTTCTCTAAAGACCGTAAGATCTGTGTCGTTAGGTAGTAGTTTATAGATGCTGTAATAGAGCGAGTTGGCCATCGGGAATTGAGGATTTGCCTTTATAAACTCATTGATTAAAGTAGCATTTCCCCTATTGGTCTCAATAAAGGCATAACTGGGCCCGCCGCTACCCCTTGCCTCAAAATTAAGCACAAGGCCTACGTCTTTGGCCCAAGGATGCTTGTTCACAAAAAGATCGGCCCCGTTCAACCCCAGCTCTTCTGCATCGGAAATTAAAATGATAATATCGTTCTTGGGGGCTTTGTTCTCCGATAGAAACGCCCGTACCCCTTCCAAGATAGTAGCGACCCCACTGGCTGCGTCACTGGCTCCGTACGACGAATGCGGACTACTATCATAATGCGAGAGCAACAGTAAACTCTTGCCTTCTTCAGTGCCTTTTATGCGGGCCAGAATGTTAATCGCC
>JBATIN010000334.1:0-1597 GCA_049667765.1 Flavobacteriaceae bacterium | reverse complement strand
GATAAAAGCTTTCTAAGGGATATGATGGAAAATACCTCAAGAGAGATCTTGGTCAATAAGTTTTTCCATAAGAATGAATTTTTAAAATCCCCTTTTGATACTTTGCAATCGGAAAAACTAGAACGTTATACAGCGGCTAAACTTGAATTCGTAAATACCGAATTCTCAGGGCTAAAACTTGAAAAAGCCACTGCGTTAACAGACAAGAATAAATACGGAATACTCAGTAGTGGAGGTAAAGACAGTCTGCTGACCTATGGTATCATCAAGGAAATAGGGGAGCCACATCCCATTTTTATCAACGAAGCGGGCCGTCATTGGTTTACTGCGGTCAATTCCCATAAGTATTACAAAGAGATTGAACCCAATACCGCAAAACCTTGGTGCAATAGCAATCGTATTTTTAATTGGATGGTGAAGCAAATGCCCTTCATCAAAGAAAATTTTCAGAATATCCGGGCCGATATTTACCCGATACGGCTGTGGACGGTCGCCGTTTTTCTTTTTGGAACGCTTCCTGTTGTTCGAAAGCGAAATATCGGCAATATCTTGATCGGTAATGAATATGATACTACGGTGAAAGGGAATCACCATGGTATATCCCATTACAATGCCTTGTACGATCAGAGCAAATATTTTGACAATGCCCTGACCCGATATTATGAAAAAAAGGGATGGAACATTTACCAATACTCCATTTTGCGCAGTGTTTCCGAGCTATTGATCTTGAAGGTCTTGGTGAAACGGTATCCTGAATTACAGGCGCAACAGGTATCATGCCATGCGGCGCACGAAGCAAACGGACGCATGGTACCCTGTGGCAATTGTGAAAAATGCAGAAGGATCGTAGGAATGTTAAAAGCCTTGAACGAAGACCCAAAACGATGTGGCTACACCGAAGAACAAATTGAGAAAGGACTAAAAGCACTTTCAGAACGCAGCGTAAAACAAATTGGCAGCGATGCCGCCCATTTGTATCATTTATTGGTAGAACAAAACTTGATCGCCAAAACCGAACACACCCGTAAATTGGCAAAAGAACACTCGGAAATTGTGAAGCTACGCTTTGATAATGAACGAAGTATGCTTTCTGATCTACCAAAACACATTAGAAAACCTCTGTTCGCTATTTTATCGGAATATTCAGATGGCGCAGTACAGCTGCACGAGCGAAAATGGCATACCTTCGCCCTAGAAAATGAGGTCGACGAACCTCCTTATTTTTTATCAAAGGAACCCTAGGCACACCCTTACACGATTCTTGTTTTGTTAGGGATAATAGCATATAAAAGAAAATAATTAGATGAAGAAAGTACACAAAAAATGCGGATTTCTTTGGGAAGAATTTACCTGGCCCGAAATTGAAGCCTATCTTAAAACAGTTGATACGGTAATTTTACCCTGTGGTGCCATCGAACAACACGGGCCTCATTTACCATTGGATGTCGACTATTATGATGCAAAATACATGGCCTACAAGGTCGCAGAGGCTTGCGAAGACCCAAAACCATTAGTGCTTCCCTCGATTCCTTTTGGCGTATCGTACCATCATGAAGGGTTTAAAGGTACTTTGAGCGTGACCAACGATGCCTTGTCA
>JBATIN010000333.1:0-6666 GCA_049667765.1 Flavobacteriaceae bacterium | reverse complement strand
TTCAGGAAATTTCATGCGTTCGGCGATACGTTCTAAACGCTCGGGCAGCTTTATTAAATAATCCCTTGCTTTTTCGGCTTCATCATTAAGGCTTCGAACGGTATCAAGTTCCCAGTAGGTATTCAGCTTTTTCAGAATATCGATATAATCATGGGCAGTATATACGCCCATTCGTTGTGCACAGTTCGAGAAATTCTCGAATGCAGTGCCAATAGTTCCGCCAGATTCCCTTAAAAAATGGGCGGGCATTACAATTTTCTTTTTCATCATATCTGCAAAAGCCAACATCATTCCAGAAGGATCCTCCCCAAAAATGGTCTTGACAAATTCTCTATATGCCAAATGATGTCGCATTTCATCACCTGCGATTATAGTACACATTTTTCCTAACAAGGCATTGCCCTTTTTCTTCGCCATTTGACCCACTCTCTTATGCGAAATATTCGTCGCCAATTCTTGAAAAGAGGTGTAAACAAAATTCTTATAAGGGTCTCTATCGGTACCGATATCAAAACCATCGGTAAGCAAGTGCTGTGTGGTAATTTCTATTTCACGCATATTTACCCTGCCTGATAAGTACAAGTATTTGCTGAGGACATCGCCGTGTCTATTTTCTTCACCTGTCCATGCACGTACCCATTTAGACCAGCCATTACTTTTACCGTCATGTTGGTTGATTCCTTCAACATCCATTAACCAGGATTCATAGGTTGGCAGTGCTTCTTCCGTAATACAATCGGCGACCATGGTCACCCAAAAATCGTACCCCAACTCTTTCGACTCGCCCCTTAAGGTCTCGACCTCATCTATGAATGAATCGCTTTCGGGATCTGGCAAAAAATCGGATGGTTGCCAAATATCTTCCACAGGAATCAAAAAAGAATCCATAAATCCATCTACTTGAGGCTCAATGGCCTGCATCACCTCTAATCTTACGTTCTTCTCTGCCATGTAGTTGTTTTTTACAAAGTTCGTTAATAATATAATAAAATGGATCAAATTAGATCCGTTTTTCAGTTTCGCCCTGTTTCTTCTGGATAAAAAGTATACACAGGGTCACTCTGCCAAACCTGTTTAGTTGCAACATCAATAATAGAAAGTGGGCCAGTGAATGCTGCGCCCGTATCAATGTTCCAAACGTTTGCGGCATTTTGCGGGGTGGTCTTCCCTATACGGGTAACTGGTGTATGGCCTATATAAATTTCGTTATAATTAGTTAAGCGCTGTGGGTAATTTGGATCGTTCGGGTCCATTTCAGGATGTAATGACCGTGCCAATTCCCATAAAGTACGATCCCAGTAAAAAGTTTTGGGAAAATACTCATGTTCTACCCCTTTTAAATTGGTGAACCCTGCATGTAGAAAAAGATTGTTATTCGTATCTAAATAATAGTTCGTTAGGTTTTTATAGAACATCATGTGAATATCGATCTTACTATCATCGGCTTTTTGATAAGAATCGATAGTAGATTGCCCTCCGTGTATTTGCCAAACGTCGTTGATCACATCATCGGCAAGCCATTCTAGGCAAAGTTCGTCGTGGTTTCCGCGCAAAAATATACAACTATGGGTTCCGTCTAGTTCGATCAAAAAATCGACGGTCTCAACGGCTTCGCTCCATCCATCAACATAATCACCTAGAAAAATCAACCTGTCATTTGAGGTAACCTTGGCGCGATCCATTACTTGAATCAAAGCTCTGAGACCCGAGTGAATATCTCCTATGACCAATGTTCTTTCTGTATTCATTTTACAAAAATCGCAATTAACGCAATGATAACAAGTATAAATAAGACCAAAAAGAAAATTTTCCAAAATGAGTACGGCCTTGTGCCATGTAACACCCCTGTCTGCCCATTGATATAAAAATGGTATTCTTTTCCGTTGAACCGGTACGAACTGATATATACAGGAAGCAAAATATGCTTAAAGGTTTCATCGCTTAATTTAATATCCGCATTTTCAATACGTTGTGTATCGCCTCCTATATCACGACGGATCCACGTATAGGCTATTTCTTTTGCTTGTTGAAACGATTGGTGGTGGCCATCTTTTAAGGAAACGGTATACTTTTCGGTAACGAACCCTGATAAGTACTTTGAATTGAAGGGAACCAATTCCTTTAAATTCCAGTGGGAAATGTTTTGTGGTATTTCCCTTCGCTTTTTTTGGGAAGCATTGATCAAAATATCATCAACAAAACCATCGACCTTGCCCGACGCATAAGACCATCTGGTTTTTCTGACCTGCCGGGCCTGCGTACCATTTTTGGTTCTAAAGGTCTCTGTTTCATAGTAGTAATCACCTCGTTCGCCTTGATAGGCCGCATAGAGATTCGCATCAAAAGTCCAGTAGGGCACATAAAGTCCATGAAGGCCTTCTGGGTCAAGGGCAGCTTTTTTTAAATTGTCAGGTGCAAACCAAATGCTAGATACCCAATTCTTAAAAATTGTTTTTGATTTTTTAGCATCGAGCTGAAAAGGCAATACTGCCTGGGGCAATATCCACCCTTCCTTCTCGGCATCTTCCCGTATCAGAGGTTCGCTACAATACACACAATCCAGCGATTTATAATTTTCCTCTACATGTTGGTTCGCCCCACAATTTTTGCAGTGCAACAGGTCAATGGTCTCAGTATAGGCATTTTGGCCAACGGCCGTCAAATAATGTTGAAGTTCTAACTCTTCAAAACTACTTTTCGCCTGTTCAATAAACTCTTCATATCCACAATATTCACATTTCAATTGATGCGAGCCGGGTTTAAATTTCATCTCGGCACCACAATTGGCACATGATTTTTTATGTTCTGATTTTTGGATGTCTTCCATGCTGTTCAATTCCCGAAGTGCAGGAATCATATCATATTATACGCCTTAACTATTAGATTTGCTCCAATAATTAAAAGTTATTTACATCACTATACCGTTATTCAGCTGGTAAAGGTGGCGGGGTACTGCCTCCTAAAAACGATTTAAGTTCGGCTATATCTTTTAAGGCCGTCCAATTTTCCATGCCCTGTTTCCAAATCAAAGAATCACGATTTATAGTGCGACTAGCGAAAAGTTCTTTTAATCTGTCAATAGATACGGGCCCTGTTTGTTGGCCGTTAACGGCATAGTGGTACAGTACTTGAACCGGTACTGGTGGAGGCGCTACGCCCCCTTGTAACGGCTGGCCTACCACAGGTTGCTGTGCCGCCTGTGGGTTCATCATATTGCCCATTTGTTGCGCCAATACAAAACCCATGCCCATGCCCATGCCGGCACCAGCGGTACCACCTTCATTTGCAGCAGCGAGTTCCATAGCTTTGGCCGCTTTGAACTGCGCAAGCTTTGTCATATCGAGTTTGTCAAGACGGCTGTACTCGAAGATCTCTTTTTTAAGTTCTTCGGGCATTGACACATTTTCTATATAGAATTTCTCTAATTCTATCCCAACACGACCAAATTCGGGCTGCATCACCACTTGGCAGGTTTCCGATAGTTCGGTGGTATTAGCTGCGTAAAGTTCTATGGGCAAATTGGCCTGCCCCACGGTATCGGTAAAACGGGTAACAATCAAACTTTTAAGGTGCTCGTTTATTTCGTAATTGGTAAAATTACCGTCGGTACCTACAACGTCGACCACAAATTTTCCAGGGTCGCTAATTCGAAAGCTATAGGTGCCGAATGCCCGAATCTCGACCAAACCAAAACGGTCATCGCTTAAAATAAACGGATTTTTTGTTCCCCATTTTTCATCGGTGAACAGTCGGGTGTTTACAAAATAGACCTCGGCCTTGAAAGGGCTATCGAAACCATATTTCCATCCTTTCAAAGTAGTAAGAATAGGAAGGTTTTGGGTATTCAAGGTATACGTACCGGGCTTGAATACATCGGCTAGCTGGCCCTCGTTCACAAAAACCGCCGTTTGTCCTTCACGAACAATCAGCTTGGCATTATTCTTAATTTCATTTTGATAGCGCTCAAAACGGTAGACAATGGTATCATCGGTATTGTCGAGCCATTCGATGATATCTATAAATTCGTGGCTTAACTTCTTTTTTATTTCGTTGAAAATATCCATTTTAATTGTATTTGAAATTTTGAAGAAGGTAGTGATTTCTTTAAAAAGTCACAAAGTGCATTTCGGCTATTTTAAAAGTTCGCGAACCACTTGCAACACAACTAAATCAGGTAGCATTTTGGATAGGTATTGAATTATACTACATTAGAGGGATCTTAAAACAATAGCAATGAAAACCGTATACTGTATTGGTGAACTTCTTATCGATTTTGTTGCCGAAAACCAGGGTAGCGATCTATCAAAAGCGAATATATTTACCAAAAAAGCGGGTGGTGCCCCTGCCAATGTAGCATGTGCCATTGCCAAACTGGGAGGCAAAAGCAGTTTTATTGGAGCGGTAGGCAAGGATCCATTCGGTACTTTTTTATTAGCTGTTTTAAAAGACCATTCTGTTGACCTTTCTAGGGCACAACGCATCGACACTTTCACAACTTTAGCCTTTGTATCACTTGCCGAAAGTGGTGAACGAGATTTTGTTTTCGGAAGAGGGGCCGATAAAGAGCTGACCTATGACCCCGAACTAAAAAACAGATTTAAACATAATATAGTTCATTTTGGGGCTGCAACAGCGTTACTTGGGGGTCATTTAGAAGAAAGCTATAAACGATATTTTTTCGACGCCCTTGCCTCCGATGCCTTTATCAGTTTCGATCCCAATTTTAGAACCGATCTTTGGAAGGGTACCGAAAAGACCTTCATTAAAAAATGTACCCCGTTTATAGAAAAATCGTATTTGTGCAAATTTAGTATGGAGGAGGCACAACTTCTATCGGGCAAAACTAAGGTGCAAGACTGCTGCGACGTTCTGCATCAACTGGGTACGCAATTGATTACCATTACCTTAGGTGCAGAAGGTACATTGCTCAGTACGCCCAATTTCAAAAAAATCATTCCGAGCATAGCTGTTTCACCTATAGATACCACTGGCGCTGGCGACGCCTTTATTGGTTGCCTGTTACAACAATTAAGTGCTCAAAAAGAACTTAGCTCCATATCTGAAAATACAGAACTGCTATCACAAATGATTGGCCTTAGCAACAAGGCAGGCGCTATAACCACAACAGGGTACGGGGCAATACCTTCTTTGCCCGACCAGAACCAACTTCTTTCTATCGCATGAACCAAGTTTCCCTTCATAAATTTTTACTAGCCGAAAATAAAACTTCCACCAAAGAAGACAATTTAGAATCGCTTTTTAAACTTAGGCTTTCGACCAACCTCAGCCTGATCAAAGAGCTATATTTTACATTATATCCCTCAGAAAATAAATCCGATGCACTTAAGGCCTTGCTCGATAGGCTTACGGCACTTTTTCAAAATCGCCCAAATACTTTGAAAAACCAAGACATACTAAGGCTAAAAGAAGGCAATTGGTATCAATCGGAAACGATAGTGGGCATGCAACTCTACGTGGATCATTTTAACAAAGACCTCAAGGGCCTGACCGATAAATTAGCCTATTTTGAAAAACTAGGGGTTAATTTTCTGCATCTGATGCCCATTACCACCAGGCCAAAAGGCGAAAACGATGGTGGTTATGCAGTTAATAATTATCACGAGATCGACCCTCGTTTCGGCACCAAAAAAGATTTTGCCCAACTGACCGAAAAATTGCGTAAAAAACAGATGTATTTAATGATGGATTTTGTCATTAACCATACATCCAACGAATTTTCTTGGGCAGAAAAAGCGCTTAGTGGAGACGAGAACTATCAAGATTTCTACTACATCTATTCCGATAGAAAAGTACCTGATGCTTTTGAAGAATCGATGCCTGAAATTTTTCCGGTAACCTCCCCTGGCAATTTTACCTATCAGCCCAAAATCGATAAATGGGTGATGACTGTTTTTAACCAATATCAGTGGGACCTAAACTATACCAACCCAAATGTCTTTTTAGGGATGCTCGATAATTTGGTGCAGCTGGCCAATCTCGGGGTTGATGTGGTACGGCTAGATGCCCTTGCTTTTTTATGGAAAAAGTTGGGCACCCAGTCACAAAATCTGCCCGAGGCCCATGCCCTTATTTCTCTCTTTCGATTATGCCTTCAGGTCGTTGCACCCGGAGTCGTATTTTTAGCGGAAGCAATTGTAGCCCCAAAAGAAATTATCCGATATTTTGGGGAAGGAAGCCTCAAAGGCAATGAATGTGAAATTGCCTATAATGCCACTTTAATGGCCTTGTTATGGGATGCCATTGCCACCAAAAAAACCATGTTACTCTATAAAAATCTAGAAAACCTACCTGAAAAACCTTCGGAAGCTACCTGGATCAATTACATACGTTGTCATGATGATATCGGCCTTGGGTTCGAAGACCACTATATCAATGAGGTTGGATGGGAGGCTAAAACACACCGAAAATTTCTGCTGGACTATTATTGCCAAGCCTACCCTGGGTCGCCTTCAAAAGGATTGATTTTTATGTACGACCCAAAAACCGGTGATGGGCGCATTACCGGTAGTACAGCCTCTTTACTGGGTTTGGAGAAGGCGCTTACCGAAAACAATCAGGAGAAAATTCAACTATCCATTGCCAAAATAGAACTTCTGTATGGCATCATTTTGTCTTATGGTGGCATACCCTTGATCTATGCAGGGG
>JBATIN010000332.1:0-2157 GCA_049667765.1 Flavobacteriaceae bacterium | reverse complement strand
GTGGGATTCTTGTTGGATATCCATTCCCATGAATATCCTGCGATTAATCTGGACAATCCGTTTTCCTCATCCCTAAGTCTAATCTGTTCATGCATTTCTTTGACAGAGTCGAACATTAGCATTTCATAGTCCTTTGCATTAAATACTTTAGAATCTACTTTCAAATCACATTGAAGAAGGTCTTTAACAAAAGATACATACGCATTTCCTCCTTTCACCCTAAATTGAGATTGAAGTCTTTCAACAATAGAATCTTCAGACCTTTTTAATTTGTCAAAGTCTTCTTTTTTGGTGTCTGAGGGTTTTATGGATTGCGACTCGTCATAAAATAACACCGCCTTTTTTGACTTCAATAACACCCAGTCTAATTCACTGCTTATCATCTTATCCAATTTCAATCGGGTACACGCTTTGTCGAATGCACCATAATATGCTCCTAAATTTTGCCTTCTTCTTAATCGGTGCGATTCATCTACCAAGAGAATATCGTAGTCTTCTTTGGTTACTTCTGCAGGCCCTATTACCATTCTAGCGTTTAATCCCTTTATGTTCTTAAATACTTTTTTTAAAGTACTCCTAAAGGAAGCCATAGGCACAACTAAAGCCATTTTCGGGTTGGGTAGTTGCTGTTTCAATGTTTCTACCAGATACATAATCTCTGCTTCATCTTCTCCAAATTCATTAAAGTTGAAATCGGAATTATCTGAATATAGCAATTTGAATAAAAATATTGCTAAGATAGTTTTGCCTGTTCCAGCGCCGCCTTCAATAATAATGTTTTGATGCTTATTCGATAATAGTGCTCTAATAATAGATAACAACCCAGTACTTTGTTCTTTAGTAAGACTCTTGTATGGTGAATATTTAAATAAATCGGAGTTGTTGATGAATTCTAAGGAGTGTTTGGTTAACCCCTCCGCCCGAAGAGAATCCCAAATCGATTTAAACATGTCCCAATAGAATTCCTGTTTTTGGAAGTAATTATGGTTGGCAAGCCCGATATTTCCATTCTGCAATTTGTAAATACCATCACCTGATATATACTTGATAAGGTTGGATTCAATGTCTAAAGTAGCAGACTTATTGAACTTTTCACTGGTAATTAGATGTACGGAAGTGAGCCTAGTTTTTCTGACGTTTTTAAGGTGGGTCTGCATCCTAGAATACATGTCGGTAGTTTCGCCCACATAGGCTTCTTTTGTATTGTCGTCACTGAGAATATAAACTATGGGCCACAAATCTTTGGCAAAATGATTATTGTTGAATTCCTCGAAAAGACTCGACGAAAATTCGTAATCTTTAATAACAAACTGATTTTTTAAAATCATAGTTCGTTGTACTTTTTTGCTGTTCCTTTAGATTTGTCTATTGGATATTTTATGCCATTCTTTTTTATTTTATCAAGAATGATTTCTTCAACGTTAAAATCGTATTTGTCAGCTAGAAGCAAGGCATAAGCGAAAACATCTGCCAATTCTTCTTTTATTTTGTCTTTTTTGGCATCATTTGCATCTTTCCAAAGGAATAATTCTAGCAACTCGCCAGACTCAACATTTAGTGCAATCGCTAAATCCTTCGGATTATGAAATTGCTCCCAGTCTCGTTCATTTCTGAATTTTATAAGTTCTTTAATTACTTTGTTCATCCAATGAATTTTTTCAAAAGTCTCAAGTTCAAATGAACTCGACTTCTTTAATCAAATATAACAGATATTGATTAAGTATCACCTTAAAAAAAGTGCAATGCCAAACTAAACACTATAGGTCAGGGTTGTCTGTATATATGTAGTTTTAATGTATCAGTTTTCGGGCATTCCTATTTGGGCGTTTGTTGATGGCACTTGTTTTATGTAAGTAGGTTTACGACTACTTTGATCATCATATCCTTATCATTGGGGTGGCTTTGGGCAATCATTAAAGTAAGTGCCACCAAAGTGGTGTCCGCAACTATCTTTTCGCCATTGGGCGTGTACAATAAATTGTTCCTTTCTAGAAACCAAACAAAAATAAAGGCCGCAATACGCTTGTTTCCGTCGGTAAACGAATGGTTCTTTACCACAAAATAGAGTAAATGCGCCGCCTTTTCCTCGGTGGTCATAATCGTCTAAAAGTTCCAAAGCTGTTGCATAATTTGCAATAACCTTGATCAGGCCTTTGG
>JBATIN010000331.1:0-2847 GCA_049667765.1 Flavobacteriaceae bacterium | reverse complement strand
GCTTTGACCACGGGAAATGCCGATTATTTTATGTGGGAGCATTTCACGACCAAACCTATCGTAGATAAGGGTCAGTTTCGCAGATTGGGCGACTGCCCTACCCCATGGCCCTGCTTTGTAGTTGCAGCAACTGATGTATTTCTCGCCAAACATTCTGGGGTTCTGAAGCATATTTTGGACGTTATAAATGCCTACACCTCAGAATTCAAACAGATACCAAGTATTGACAGAAGTTTGGCAAACCGTTATGGACAAAAGTTGGAAGATATTCAGGAATGGTTGCGCCTGACCCGTTGGAGCCAACAGCAAATGACTGTACAGACGGTTGATTTAGTACAAGAAACCCTCAAACAACTTAAATTGATCGAGCGGAAACAAAGTCCTTCTGAAATTTTAGCATTTTTTAATACTTAAGCACTTGACAAAGAGCAGATTGGTTTTTAATTTTAGGATGTTGTCAAAATAATATTTAACTAAAATATCCTATTAAAATGAAGACTATACCACTTTCAAGGTTGCTTACTTTTGTATTGCTACTATTGACCGGGTTGACTTCAACCCTCCGGTCGCAGACGAAATGCGCTTTACTGATCGATAGAAATATTCGGTTCAAGGCGATTGATATCACTAGCGAATATCAACCAAGATTGGTTATGGGCGTGAATCAGGCCTTGGAATTTCAACAGACCGTTGCCAGGTTCTTGGTCAAGAAAAAAGCAGTAGAAGATGACACATCGCTTTCCCCAAAGGGTAGATATGAACTATTGAAGCGAATTTCAAGCAGGGAAACCGCTGAAATGGCCCAGGTATTAGAATCGTATCAATGGCAAGAATACAGGCGCATCAAAAATGAGATTCAGTCCGTACCGATGCCTTATTCATTAAAGGAAGATCTTATCGCCCAAAAACCGCCTACCATTGAATAGGTGTTTTTCCTTGCTTTTGTAATAATCGGTTGGTCGCGCTAAAATGCTTGTTTCCGAACCAATGACCCCTATTTGCGCTTAAGGGCGATGGATGGCCCGAAGTCAAGATATGATGTTTGGTTTTGTCAATCAAAGTCGCTTTCTTCTTGGCATACCCGCCCCATAATAAAAAAACAACCCCTTCCTTCTTTAATGAGATTTGGCGAATGACGGCATCTGTAAAAATTTCCCATCCCCTACCCTGATGGCTTCCGGCCTCATGTGCACGTACGGTTAAGGTGGCATTGAGTAACAGTACACCTTGGTCTGCCCAGCGCTCGAGGTTTCCACTTGTGGGGTAGGGCTTTTCAAGGTCTTGGGCTATTTCCTTAAAAATATTGATTAATGATGGCGGGTGTTTTATCGTCTCGTTAACCGAAAAGCAGAGTCCGTTTGCCTGATCGGCACCATGATAGGGGTCTTGACCAAGAATCACCACTTTGGTTTCTTCAAAAGAAGCATGGTCAAAAGCGGCGAAAATAGATTCTTTTGAAGGATAGCAAGTATAGGTAGCGTATTCCTGTTCCACGAAATGGGTCAGCGTTTTAAAATAGGCCTTTTGAAACTCTTCCGTCAGTTGTACTTTCCAGCTTTTAGCAATGTTTTCCTGCATTTACTTACGTTAGTGGTTTGAATCAAATGCTGTAAAAATAAACATTGCAAGGTTATTACAGTATAAGAATTGTTTAGGACCGTTCTGAAATAGGACTATTTTTAGGATTCCTCAAATTATAAGCCTGATAGCTTATATCGTATATTTATAAGTCTAATAGCTTATAATTGATATTTATAAGCCACAGAACTTATAAATTTATATATTTGTACCCAGAAATAACCTCAGCATTAATGAAAAAAGGAGTCATTTCAGGAGATATTGTAGCCTTTACGAGCCTTTCAAAGATTCAAAAGGAATTGGTGGAAGACCGATTGAAAGTACTACTGGCCGAACTAGAACGTAAATTTGATTGCTTCGCCCGTGTGGTAAAGGGCGACTATCTTGAATGCGTTGTTCCCAAACCCGAAGATGCCCTAACGGTTGCCTTACTGATCAAGAGTACCATAAAGTCCATTCCCACAGCTTTTGATAAAAAAAACGATAATCGGGCGCAGTATTTTGAGAATTACGGGGTTCGCCTGGCCATAGGGTATGGTACTTTGGAGCGGTTCGATGTGAAAAAGGGAATTATCGATGGTGAAGCGATCTACCTTTCGGGGCGTAAGATCAATGAAGAGGACACGCATACGATGGATAGGATAAGCATTAAGAGTACACTCTTCTTTGTTTCTAACGAAGATGCCCTGAATTTTGCTATGGAGCCGATAATGGCCTTGCTCGACTTTTTAATGAATAAGGCAACCGCGAGACAATCAGAAGTATTACAGTATAAGCTTTTGGGATACAATGAAGACAAAATCGCCAAAAAAATGGGCATTTCGCAATCGGCGGTCAACCAGCATTCGAACAGCGCCGGGTGGAATGCCATTGAAAAAACAGTAACCTATTTTCACGATTCTTTAAAAAACCGCTAGATGGACATTTATCAACTGCTACTGCTACAATTTTTGGCCCACCTTTTAACAGATTATACCTTTCAGACCGATAAAAGCGCCAAGAACAAGAATAAAAAAGGATTCAAGAGCCCCTTTTTAAAATGGCATATCTTGATCATGTTTGTCACCTCATGGGTGCTTTCGTTGCAACTACTTTTTGTGTTTGGGGCCTTGTTCATCGCCCTCACCCACTGGGTCATAGATGGTTTTAAACCGTATTTGAACAAGAAAAAAACTTTGGGCAGGTACTCCTTTTTTATCGACCAGGGCCTTCATTTTCTTGTTTTGATAGTAACAGTACTGGTCTATACTGCTAATTTTGAAGTAAATA
>JBATIN010000330.1:0-4689 GCA_049667765.1 Flavobacteriaceae bacterium | reverse complement strand
TATCAACGAGGTCAAGCATACGACGGCAATAGAGCTATAAAACCGAAAAAATAGTGCTAATTTTGTAATACATTAATTTAAAAACTTTTTATGAGTTCATACGATGTGGCCATTATCGGCTCGGGACCTGGAGGATATGTAGCGGCCATTCGCTGCGCACAATTGGGAATGAAAACTGCGATTATTGAAAAATATAGTACCCTCGGCGGTACTTGTTTAAATGTAGGATGTATTCCTTCAAAAGCCATGTTAGATTCGTCGCATCATTATGAAGATGCCGTTTCTCATTTTGAAGACCACGGCATCGAAATTCCCGGAACGGTAAAGGTGAACTTGAAAAAGATGATTGCCCGCAAGCAGAACGTAGTCGATATGACCACCAAGGGCATCCAGTTTTTGATGGATAAAAATAAGATCAATGTTTTTGAGGGAATCGGCAGTTTTAAAGATGCTACCCACATCAACATTAAAAAGAACGACGGAAAAACAGAGACCATTGAAGCTAAGAATGTTATCGTTGCCACAGGAAGCAAGCCTTCAACCCTACCTTTTATAAAAATCGACAAGGAACGGATCATCACCTCTACAGAAGCTTTGGAGTTAAAAGAAATACCCAAACACATGATAGTTATCGGGGGCGGGGTAATCGGTCTTGAATTGGGTCAGGTTTACAAGCGCTTGGGGGCAGAAGTCACTGTTGTGGAATACATGGATAGAATTATTCCTACCATGGATGGCGCCCTTTCCAAAGAATTGATGAAAGTCCTGAAGAAACAAAAAGTAAAGTTCCATTTGTCGCATAAAGTAAAATCGGTAACCCGAAAAGGCAAAGAGGTCATTGTAAAGGCGGACAACGCAAAAGGTGAAGAAATTGAATTTAAAGGGGATTATTGTTTAGTATCCGTCGGAAGGCGACCTTATACCGATGGTTTGAACGCAGAAGCTGCAGGCTTAAAAATAGATGATAGGGGTAAGATCGAGGTCAACGACCATCTTCAGACTAACGTACCCAACATTTATGCCATAGGCGACGTTATTCGCGGAGCCATGTTGGCGCATAAGGCCGAAGAGGAGGGAACCTTGGTCGCCGAGATTTTAGCGGGACAAAAACCGCATATCGATTATAATTTAATACCAGGCGTAGTCTATACCTGGCCAGAAGTTGCTGCGGTAGGCAAGACTGAAGAAGAACTTACGGCAGCCGGAGTTTCTTATAAAGTGGGACAATTTCCAATGAGGGCTTTAGGCCGTGCAAGAGCGAGTGGCGATATCGATGGTTTTGTAAAAATACTGGCCGACAAAAAAACAGATGAGGTTTTAGGGGTGCATATGATCGGGGCCCGTTGTGCCGATCTGATTACCGAAGCTGTAACCGCAATGGAGTTTAGGGCTTCTGCCGAAGATATTGCTCGTATGAGCCATGCACACCCCACCTATGCCGAAGCGGTCAAGGAGGCTGCCCTAGCAGCGACCGATGATAGGGCTTTGCATGTATAAAAGTAAAGAGTAGTAGATTTTTAGTAAACGCCCTGTCTTTAAGACGGGGCTTTTTTAGTTCAACCTAAGCATTAGTTTTTAACTACACCCAGAATCCTAAGTACTTTAAGAAAGGCATTCTTTAGTACTTCATACGCAAAAGACAAAACAATTTCGGTCTGAGAAAGTGCTGCATTCTGTGCCACCTGAACCTTTGATTTAATCTCGGCTTTCCGTGCTTCGTACCGTAAAGCGAGGTAGGTGCAAAGAATCATAAAAATAAGTGCGCCAGGTATAACGATTACCGGTGGTAAAGAGTGGTGTAAGAAACCATAAAGTCCCAATCCGGTAAGACTACCATAGAGTATTACAAAATGAACGACATAAATCGATAGCGTACTTTGCCCAATCTTTAGCAAGGTTTTGTTCTGCAAAACCTCTCTGATCAACATGAAAACTGCAAAGACCAATAAGACATCGCCTAAACGAATAAAGAGGTAATTGTTGAAGTAGATATCTGCAAACAACTGAATATCTGTGATTTGTGTAAGCCAAAGAAATAAGTCAGATGATAAGAAAATCAAGACAGCACCCGTGGCAAGCGCGATGCTGATCGCAGCGGGATATAAGTATTTAAAGTCTCTAAAACGAGTAAATAATAGGGAGAGAAACGCGCCAAAAGTAGCATAGCCGAACCAAGGGAAAATGGTAAACACCGAACCGTTACTTTTGGTGAAATAATTGGCAAGGGCATCGGGTAAAAACCCATAACTGAGTTGTTTGTACATAGGCTCTAGGGTGAACAATAGTAGTGTAACGCTCACTAACACCAATGGAAACAGAAAATTTTTACGATGCTGTGTTACCAAATACAGACCGATGATGCCTAAAATAGATAGTCCGATACAGTGAAGTACATCTACCAAGTATGTAGATTCGTAGATCTCTCCTTTGAACAGCCCAAAAAGGTTCATTCTCAGTAAATAACCTATCAGTAACAGTTGGAGTCCGCGTTTTATGCCCTTGTTTACACGTGGGTTGTCAAGGCCTTTCTGTGGTCCGCGAACCAACAGATAAGTAAAAATAAATCCTGAAACGGTAAAGAACACCGGTGCGGTAATGCCTCTAAAGTAGCTCCAAAGGCTATAAGGTACCTGGCTGGCATCGCGAAAGGCATTATCTAAGAGGCCGTCAACAAAATGCCCTTGTAGCATCATTAAAATGGCCCATGCCCGCATGGCATCTATAAAATATAATCTTGCGGTTTTCTTTTCCACGAGTGAATTTTAAATCAATACCCCTTATATACTTGTAAAACAGGGTGTTTGGATGTATTGCAGTGCAAAATTATACAAAATTCATGCAAGTCAAGTTGATTTACGGTATTTTCGTCAACGAACTATCAACAACCAAAACGAAAAGATGGCGTCAATATTGGCATTTGCAGGAAGTAATTCTTCTACCTCGATCAATTTTAAATTAGTAAAACATACAACTTCCATCATTCAGGGGCATGAAATACAAGTGGTCAACCTTGCAAATTTTCCCTTTCCAATGTACAGTGAAGACCATGAGAAAGAAAATGGCTATTCAAATTCATTGGTGGAATTTAAAAATGACATTCAAAAGGCGGCCGGTCTTATTATCTCTGTAAATGAGCACAATAGCAATCCTTCCGCCTATTTTAAAAACCTTATCGATTGGCTGTCTCGATTAGAGCGTAACTTTTTAGAAAACACCCCGATTTTGTTAATGTCAACTTCAGGTGGTAAGCGCGGTGCTTCAAGTGCGCTGGAAGTCACAAGAAACCTTTTGCCCCGATTTGGCGCTAAAATCGTCGATACGTTTTCATTGCCCTCATTTCATGTGAATTTTGATTCTGAAAAGGGAATTAGTGATGTGGCCCTAGCCGCCCAGCATAAAAAGGTGGTTGATAATTTTTTAAACGCCCTCTAAATAAGAATCTTGCGAAAAAAGGTTTCTTTTCAAGTAGCCGATATCACCCATTTCAAAGATGCCCTATTGGAATGGGCGCAGCAATTTGACGAAGTTTGTTGGATGGATAGTAATGGCCATAAGGACCCTTATAGTTCGTTCGATGTATTATTGGCCGTAGACGGGCTAACCTCCATTGTAACCGATTCACAAAATGCCTTCGAAAAACTAAAGGTATACGAGGCGGAAACCAAAGATTGGATTTTTGGGTATCTCTCATATGACCTAAAAAACGATGTAGAGGCCTTGCGGTCAGATAATTTTGATGGACTGCATTTTCCTGAATTGTATTTCTTCCAGCCTAAAAAAATGATTGCCATTTATGAAAACAAGATAGAATTTAACTATCTCCGTATGGTCGATGATGAGATCGAAACGGATTTTGAAGCGATTTCGGTCGGTTCGTTCCCGAAGAAAGCATCCAAGGTTATACAAGACGAAATCCATATTAAGCTGCGCATTTTTAAGGATGAGTATTTTAGGCGAATCGACCAAGTATTACGACATATTCAACAAGGGGATATCTATGAAGCCAATTTTTGTCAGGAGTTTTATGCGGAGAATGCCCAAATTGATGCCTTACAAATCTATAAGAAGCTAAATAAGATATCACAAGCCCCTTTTGCTACTTTCTTGCGGTTAAATGATAAGTACTTGCTGTCGGCCTCTCCTGAGCGTTATTTGAAAAAAATGGACAACAAGGTTGTTTCGCAACCCATAAAGGGCACGGCCAAACGTTCCATAGACCCATTAGAAGATGAAACGCTAGTGGCCCAATTAAAGATCGATAGCAAGGAGCGAGCGGAAAACATAATGATCGTAGATTTGGTTCGTAATGACCTTTCAAGGAGTGCGAAAAAAGGAAGTGTCATTGTTGAATCACTTTGTAATGTACATACATTTAAACAAGTACATCAAATGATTTCAACTATTAGTTCAATAGTTGAAAAGGATAAGAATCCTATTGAAATCATTAAAGATACTTTCCCTATGGGCAGCATGACAGGTGCCCCCAAGGTCTCGGCAATGAACATTATTGAAGCCTTGGAGCCTTTTAAGAGGGGGCTGTATAGTGGTGCCGTTGGTTATTTTGCACCTAATCATGATTTTGATTTCAATGTGGTCATTCGTAGTATCTTGTACAATGAAACGGAAAAATATGTGTCGTATGCGGTCGGTGGGGCCATTACAGCCAAGTCAGATCCTAAAAAAGAATAT
>JBATIN010000329.1:0-8825 GCA_049667765.1 Flavobacteriaceae bacterium | reverse complement strand
TTTCATCGGATTGGAGATTTAAGTGACTTAAAACTAATAAAAAAGATTGGGCTGGCAAGCAGATTAATCTAATAGGTTTTTTAAACAGGATACTACAACTTTAACCTAGCGCCTGAAACAAGGCTATACCGTAAACTCAAATACCTCAGGCCAAGTCCGCAAGGCATTCGCATAGAAACCACTTAAAAATTCCAAGGCAAACCTTGGAGCTTTATAATCTCGATTTTCGAGGAAAAAGATGCTTTATAACCGATGCCAACCATTCATAGTTTCGATAATTACGGCAACGAGCTTGACTAAATCATCCATATCGACCCACTCATCGGGCATATAAAAATTACCGCCAAGTGAGCCAATTCCATAGGCGGGAACATTCAATAACCGTATGGGATAGCGAATATCACCGGCGTAATGGTTGGGATATGCGGTCGGGGCTTGCCCTTTCACCTCCGTAATAGAGGAACGCAAGACCTTGCTCTCTGGCGCTTCCCAGTCCGCCGCTCCGGGATTAGTAAGATAGCCTACACTTTTCAATTCTGCGGTATAGGCCTTTTCACCCGTTGATTTTGATTTCACAAAGTCATCGATTACGGTTTGCGCCTCGGTTAACAAAGCCTTCCAAGTGTGTTTTTCAGTAAATTTAAGTCGAAGTGTGACCGTTGCGGTTTCGGCAACAGATCCTATGCGATCTCCACCTTCTAGCATCCCGATATTGACCAATACCTCTTTAAACACCGTTTTTTTCAAAAGTTCCAAAAGCTCCATACAACGGTCTACGGCACTGCCCCCAGCGGACCACTCCGCAGAGTCAATACTTCCTATTTCAAGGGGTGCTCCTCGCCATCCTTTAAGATGAAGCTGCAAATCGGCTATGCCCTGAACAGAATTTTTGATGTCTTCCAATCCCCTACCCGTTTCCGCTGGGTGAACATACAGCACGGCACCTATGCCATGATCGGTTTTGCGTATCCGTTCAAATACGGGCAGACTTCCACGGCCTCCCCCACCCTTACCATGTAAACTCATTACCACCGGCATCGGTTTCTTAATGTCCGCTAAAATTTTAGCCGCAACAAGCATAGCGGCAATCCCTCCTTTATCATCCGAAGTACCGAGTCCGTAAAGTTTATTGCCGATCAATTTGGGTTCAAAAGGGTCTGTCGACCACCCTTTCTCTATGGAATGGGTGTCAATATGTGCGAACATGGCATATTGCTTCTTCTTGACCTTTTTCGGCCAACCAACAACGTTGATAAAAGGACCATCGCCTGCAGGATTCGGAGTCATATACTCCGGGTGGTCACTGTACAGACTTGGCCTATCCCCGCTTTCCTCGATACGATAGGGAAGCTTCGATAAATAGCCCTTTACTATTTGCTGTGCATTGGCCGCCGATTCTCCCTCGATACTTTGCACCTTGATCAACTTCTGAAGTAGGCTTAGCAGTTCACCTCGGTACTGTTCGGCGAGTTTTAGCGCTTTTTTAGAAGGGACAACATTGCCCAGCATCGGCAGTATTGGTACCATGGCCAAGGCAGTAGCCGTAGTGTTCACAAACTTTCTTCTAGATATTTTGGGCAGATCTTTCATAGGTATTAATCTCAATAATCATTCGATGGAAGGCACTAGAATTTTTGGAAGCATTTCTTTTGAATCGATTTAAGATTTAAGGCAAAACACATTAATCGGTTTTATACCCTTAGTCGATTCCAAAGGAACTATTGTGCTACCATTTCCGGGACATGATGGAAAGACTGAGATGAAGCAGCCCTCACGGCCCTATCCCAACCTTTTGGCAAGTCTTCTTTAAGCAGGTCACCGGGTCTTAGGGCCGGGTATATTTCCCCATAATGTTTAATGACCGTAAAATCCGTTCTGCGCATTCTGTGCCAAGGTCGTAATTGTCTTGTGGAGTTTAAACCCATTGAACCAAGTATTTCAGCAGTACTGTGCATCGTTTCTTCATGGTATGACGCTGTTCTTTTGGCTTTGTCATCCACATCCAACCCCTTTACCAAGGTTTCATTCTGGGTTGCGACACCGGTCGGACAGTCATTTGAATTACAACGTAAGGCTTGAATACATCCTACGGCCAACATCATGCCTCGAGCGGAATAACAAAGATCGGCGCCGATCGAGATATTTTTAATAATATCAAAAGCGGTTATAATCTTTCCACTGCATATTATTTTTATGTTCTTGCGTAGATCAAACCCTACCAACGCATTATGTGCAAAAATAAGTGCCTCTACAAGCGGTGCCCCAACGCTATCTGAATATTCGATCGGTGCCGCACCGGTACCACCTTCGGCACCATCAATAGCAATATAGTCGGGCATGATACCAGATTCTACCATAGCCTTACAAATGGCAATAAATTCCCTTCTCTTACCAATACACAATTTGATACCTATAGGTTTGCCCTTTGAAAGATTACGTAATTTTTGAATAAACAATATGAGTTCCATAGGAGTCTTAAACGCGGAGTGCGCTGGTGGTGAAAGTACAGTTTTACCTACGGGAACGTTCCTAATCTCGGCAATTTCAGCAGTTACCTTCTGCGCTGGCAAAATACCTCCATGGCCAGGTTTTGCGCCTTGAGAAAGCTTTATTTCAATCATTTTTACATTTGGATTGCTCGTTTTCTCCTGAAACAAGGTATCATCAAAATTCCCTTCCAAAGTTCGAGCACCAAAATATCCTGTTCCTATTTGCCAAATAATATCACCTTCATGTTCCAAATGATATTTTGTTAGGCCGCCTTCACCCGTATTATGAGCAAAACCTCCCATTTTGGCGCCTTTGTTCAACGCCATTATCGCATTTCTGCTCAAAGAACCATAACTCATAGCCGAAATGTTCAAAATACTTGCTTCGTAAGGCTGAAGGCAATCTGGCCCTCCTATGGTAACTCGAAGCGTTTTCGGATCAACCGTTTCGGGCGAGAGCGAGTGATTTACCCATTCGTAGCCTACCGCATAAACGTTCAGTTGGGTTCCAAAAGGTAACGTGGAAAGTTCCTTTTTAGCCCTTTGGTACACAATAGAACGTGATTGCCGTGTAAGTGGCGCTCCACTAAAATTGGTTTCAATAAAGTACTGGCTTATTTCTGGTCTGATACTTTCCAAGATATATCTGAAATTTCCTATTAAAGGAAAATTCCTGCGAATAGTATGTTTTTTCTGTAAAATATCTTTTAGACCAACCAATAGTAATGGACCAATAAGAACAAAACTCCATAAAATGGGTGACCAAAAAATAGCGATAGCAGCAATGGTTACTACCACTATAGTCGAATACGTAAGAAACTCTTTTCTCATGTGGATTTTTTAATATGATAAGATTTAAAGATAGCAATTTAGTACAATGTACGCGCACTGAATTTGTATTGTGTTTTCATTGAAACTTCCTACCTAGCCTTCCTGTATCACAGTATGTTAGTACTTCGTTCCGGATTATTTTTTAAGTATATTAGCCATATTCGATTATTTCTACAAACCAAACATGCTATGAGAACATTGATCATCCTAATTTTATCAATCTTGTTTTTGGGTTTTTTTAATCCAGCTGTGTCACAAGATAAGCATCATTATCAGACCGATTTCAGCGTTGAAAATTTTGCCGAGCGAAGAACTACATTACTGGATGCCATTGGAAATAATGCCATCGCACTTATTCAAGGCGCAAGTGGGCAAGCAGGATTCAGCATTTTCCGGCAATCGAATACCTTCTATTACTTAACAGGACTGGAGACAGATCACGCCTATCTCTTGTTGAACGGAAAGAATAAACAGGCTACCTTGTACTTGCCCCATAGGGATGAAGGCCGCGAACAAGGCCAAGGAAAAGTACTTTCTGCAGAAGATGGGGAGTTGATCAAAACACTTACTGGCGTCGATGACGTCAAAGGATATGAGTTTTTATCGGCTGCTCTGCTCAGAACAGGATTGATCAAATCTTCCGCACCGGTGCTATATACGCCCTTGAGTCCGGCCGAAACAGGCAATGATAGTCGAGACGAGCTTTTATATGGCCAGGCCCGCACCGCCGCCGATCCTTGGGATGGAAGCGCTACAAAAGAGGCCTTGTTCGTGCAGAAGATCAACTCACAATTTCCACAATTTGAAATTCAAGACCTAGGACCTGTTCTAGATGCCATGCGGCTTATTAAAAGCAAGGAAGAAATTGAACTCATCCGAAAAGCAACGCAAATTGCCGGTTGGGGAATAATGGAAGCAATGCGATCTACTAAGCCGGGTGTTTACGAATATCAGTTGGATGCCGCCGCAAAATATGTATTTCACCTGAACGGGGCCCGTGGTGATGGTTATGCGTCCATCATCGGCGGAGGTACCAATGCCTTTATGGGGCATTATTTTCATAAAACCGATGTACTCAATGCGGGCGATCTGGTATTGATGGACTATGCGCCCGATTATCGTTATTATACCAGTGACGTAACCCGTATTTGGCCAGTCAACGGAAAATTCGATACTGCTCAAAAAGAGTTATACAACTTCATAGTGGCGTATCGTGATGCGCTTTTTAAATATATAAAGCCCGGGGCAACCTCTGATGAAGTACTTGATCAGGCAGCTTCCGATATGAAACAGTATTTGGTGGGCAAAACCTTCGCGAAACCAGCCCACTTAAAAGCGGTACAAGAAGGAGTAAACTTCAGGGGACATTTTCAACACCCTGTTGGGATGGCCGTTCATGATGTGGGTATCGTGCATCGGGTTCCATTAAAAGCTGGTATGGTTTTTACGATCGACCCCATGATCTGGATTCCCGAGGAAAGGCTCTACATAAGAATCGAAGATGTTGCCTTGGTTACTGAAGATGGGGTAGAAAACCTAAGTGCCTTTGTACCTTCCTCTATCGAAGCCGTGGAAAAAACAATCAAAGAAAAAGGCTTGATCGAATTCCATCCACCAGCCGAGCTGCCCTTTAAAAATTAGTACTGAACCACAATAACCCAATGAAACGCTGCGTATGAAAAATTGGCTTTTACATTTCATCCTTGTTGTACCGCTTTTTATTTTCGGCGGCATACCGCTTACGGATAACTATCCGAAAAACCCCAATATCGATGCCTTAAACTATACTTTTCGTATCAAATTATCAGATACTACGGATGAAATTCAATGTGAGGAAACCATTGACATCAAATACTTGGCGGCAGGAATTACAAGCCTGAGACTTGATTTGATCAAAGCCTCAGAAAAAATCAAAAATAAGGGGATGGTCGTTAGTCAAGTAGTTTCCGCTGGCAAGTCTTTGGAATACACCCATGAAAATGACGCCTTGCTTATCAAACTTCCAACACCATCAACTTTACATCAACGCAGTAGCTATACGGTTACCTATAAAGGGGTGCCGGCAACGGGTTTAAAAATCGCTGACAATAAATATGGCGATCGGACTTTTTTCAGCGATAATTGGCCCGATAAGGGCAGAAATTGGCTAGCGACCATCGACCACCCTTATGACAAAGCCACTTGTGAGTTCATTGTTACGGCACCGGCCCATTACCAAGTGGTATCCAACGGACTAAAAACGGAGGAAACTGATTTGGCAGATGGAAATCGCATAACCCATTGGAAGCAATCCGTTCCGATTGCCACTTGGTTATATGTTTTGGGAGTGGCCAAATTTGCCGTTCAGTATGTCGATGAATTTGATGGAAAATCAATTGAAACTTGGGTATACCCTCAAGATCGGGATGCCGGATTTTACGATTTTGCCATCCCCACCAAAAACACATTGGAGTTTTTCAGTGATCGAATTGGGCCCTTTTCGTATGAAAAACTGGCCAACATACAATCGAATAGTGTTAGCGGCGGCATGGAAGCCGCCTCGGCCATACTCTACAGTGAAAATTCGGTCGTAGGCGATAGAAACGAACGTTGGCGTAATGTGGTCATTCACGAAATCGCGCATCAGTGGTTCGGGAATGCGGTAACCGAATATGATTGGGACGACGTTTGGCTGAGCGAAGGTTTTGCTACCTATTTTACCTTGCTCTTTATCGAGCATGAATACGGCCATGATGCGTTTATAGAAGGACTCGCAAAAAGTAAAAAAACGGTAGACGATTTTTATTCAAAAAATCCGGAGTATCGAATTGTCCATGATAATCTCTCGGATATGTCAAAGGTGACCAGTGTGCAGACCTATCAAAAAGGAAGTTGGATACTACATATGCTGCGGGGTGTGGTTGGCACAGATGCTTTTTGGAAGGGAATACAATCCTACTATAAAAAATATAAGGATTCAAACGCTACCACAGCTGATTTTAGGAGGGAAATGGAAGAAGCTTCGGGGATAGGTTTAAAGGACTTCTTTGAGCAATGGCTCTACAAATCCGGCACTTTAAAATATAAGGGCGAATGGCACTATGATTCAAAGAAAAAACAAGTCACCATAGGAGTGAATCAACTGCAAACAGATGGCAGCCATTTTAAAATGCCCATAGAAGTAGGCATCTATGGCCGAGAAAACAATGAAATGCTTATCAAAACCTTGCCACTCAATGAAAAATTCAACTCATTTACCTTTGGCGTAGATTTCATGCCAGAAAAAATCATTCTTGACCCCAATTCTTGGGTGTTGATGGAAGCGGACTTCAAAAATAAGTAAAATTTTAAACGCTATTTAGCCCAACTGCCTAATGACCCCCAACGCTCTGTCGATTTCCTCTTTCGAATTATAAATATGTACGGAATGCCGAATATTTTTTTCCCCCACGGAGCGCGGTTGTAGCCGTTCTTTGTCCCACATCGTTTGTTGCAGTTCGGATCCTGAGATACCTTCAACAGAATAGGTGGTTATTCCAGCGGCCATGGCCTCGTTGGTAGAAGAAGCTATCGTCACATGGGGTATTTCCTTAAGGCCGGCCCTAAGGTATACCCCAAGTTGCTTAATTCTGCCCAACCACCTTTCGGCACCGATGGTATTAAAGAAATCTACAGCGGCATCGAATCCTGCCATAAGGGCCGGATTGCCCGTACCATTTTGCATTAAGCGAAAACCATGATCCTCTTGATTGTCCCATTGGTAACTGGCTATGGTAGACCAAATGCTGCCCACAGCATCAGCATTTATATATAGTATACCGCTTCCTGCAGGTGCCAACAACCACTTATGAAGACTTGAGTAATAGGCATCACAGCCGATATTCTTAACATCCACCGGTATTTGACCCACACATTGGGCTCCGTCAAGCACGGTAAAAATACCACGCTTTTTGGCTTCCTTGCAGATTGCCCTTACAGGCATTACCGTTCCATAGCCCGAAACAATATGGGGAATAGCGATGACCTTTGTTCTTGGTGACACTTCCTTAAAAATGGCGTCGAATATTTCTTGGGGATTGTTCGCGGGAACCGGCATTATGGCCTGCTTATATGTACATCCTTTTCTTTTGGCAAGTAATTGCCAAGCCCCGAAACCTCCCCCATGTTCTTGGTCCGTGTTCAGCAACTCATCCCCTTCTTTAAGATCCAAACCCATTCCGACATAGTTCATACCGAAAGTGGCGTTTTGAACCAGTGAAATTTCCTTAAAATCACAATTAATGATCTTACCCAATTTGGTTCTAAGTTCTTCGTAAGGAAAATAGCCAGTTAACAACTCGGGTCCAGAACCATTTTTATAATCAATGGTCGCTGCTTCGGTATTATAATGCATCATATGATGGATCATTTTGTCGAGGACATACCCTGATGAAGGGCCCATGGTGCCATTATTAAAATAAGTCTGCCCCTCTTTAAGAGGAAATTGCTTGCGGATCATCCTCCAATAATCCTCGGGATCATTATAGGTATTCCGAAGTGTTTGAAGCGACCAATCTTTTTTGGAATCAAAAGATAAAAAGGGTGCGGATATTGCCGCTAACGAACTGTTTTTTAAAAAGGCTCTGCGCTGGTTCATAGGTATTTGGTAATTGATTGAATTTAATTCTTCTTTTAAAGTAATAACAGCTCTCCCAATAATCGAGGTATCATTTTGTTTATAAATCACTTTCGTTCTTTGTAAATCCGGCATGTAACATAACCCCAGAAGTATATAAAATCACCCCGATCACTATCCATCGAAGCACATCCATCGGTAATGATTTTACCACAAAAGCAGCAAGGGCCACCGCCACGATACCGGGAATTGCCATGGCGACCGCAGCTTTTCTGTTATAGGCCTTTTCTCGAATAAACCGTACAGAAGCCGGAGGCATTAAAAAGGCACAAGAGCCCATCATAATCGGAAAAGCTACTTTAGGCGACATACCTAGGGCAAAGACCAATGCCATACAAGGGGCATACAAGCCGATACCGGCTGTCATCAAAGCACCCAACCCAAAATTGGCGATTACCGCAATGGCCAATTTTCCATTCTCAAGTCCAATGGCCTCTCCACCGCCCTGTATCCATTCCAAATTGGTGGCCAACATAAAAAAAGCCGTAACTAAAAGGGCGAAGCCCATAACCAATCGAATCTTTTTTTCTGACATTTTGGCGACTACACCCGCACCAAATACCGCACCCATTGCTGCAGCAATGAACATCAATACCAAGGTTACTGGTTCCACTTCGATAATGGTAATAAAAATCAAGGCCTGAAACAAAACCGGAAGGGTATTCGCAACATTCATGGTTCCCGGAATATGCTTGTCCTTGGTCTGTTTTGTAAATTTTAGCAAGGCAGTTTGTGGTGCGAATGCACCAATACCGAGCACATCAAAAAAATTGACCACAAATCCGATGATCGAAGTTTTTAACCAATTGCTGTCTTCTAACGAATTTCGATGGGCTAGAAAGTCCTTGGTT
>JBATIN010000328.1:0-7016 GCA_049667765.1 Flavobacteriaceae bacterium | reverse complement strand
GTTTAATGGCATCTACCACGTCTTGCCCTTGAACCACATTGCCAAAAACAGTGTGCTTATTGTCCAACCATGGGGTAGCGACATGCGTAATAAAAAATTGACTGCCATTAGAGCCAGGGCCAGCGTTCGCCATTGATAGTACACCAGGGCCGTTGTGGGTAAGGTCTACATGAAATTCGTCATCGAACTTATAGCCTGGGTCACCTGTTCCTGTGCCTTGTGGGCAACCTCCTTGCACCATAAAATCAGGTATCACTCTATGGAACTTTAATCCGTCATAATAGGGTTCACCCAGTTTTTTGGCCTTATTTTCTTGATTTCCTTCAGCTAAGGCAACGAAATTACCCACCGTACCCGGGGTTTTATCATAGGTTAAACTCACCAAAATTTCTCCTTTAGAGGTAATGAATTTTGCGTAGATTCCTTCTTGCATTTTACTCGTTTTTTATGAGCTGCAAAGATAGGAAATTTACTTAGTTCTGAAATGTCATGATGAACTGAAATAGAAAACTATGATTAATGGATTACTATTTCAAGAAGAGCTGCGTATTGCTATTAGCTTAAGGTACGATGCCATAAGTATCGAAAAGGTACACCAAGCTTGCCATGGTAGCGGCACCCAGTTCTAGTTCTCGTTTGTTTACATGTTCAAAGGTATCGTTCTCGGCATGGTGATGATCAAAATACCGTTGTGCATCGGGTCGTAATCCGGCCAAAACAATATTATCTTTTTTTAATGGTCCGATATCTGCCCCGCTGCCACCTCTTTCAAATACATGTACTTTATAAGGGTCAAAAAGGGACTTCCACTTGTTAATGCGTTCAAAATTGGCATCTGAACAATCAAACGAGAAGCCTCTGGGTGTAAAACCACCGGAATCGCTCTCTAGGGCAAAAACGTGATTTTCCCTAATACTTGTGGCTATAGCGGCATATTTGCTTCCTCCGCGCATGCCATTTTCCTCGTTCATGAACAAGACAACCCTAATGGTGCGTTTAGGGCGGTACCCTATTTGTTTAAAAAGTCGAAGCACTTCCATACTTTGTACACAGCCGGCACCATCGTCATGCGCACCATCGCCCAGGTCCCAAGAATCAAGGTGGCCGCCTACGACCATAATTTCCTCAGGATGCGTGCTTCCTTTTATTTCGCCGATTACATTAAAGGATTCAACATCTTCTAGCTGTTTGCAATTTTGCATGAAGTAGAATTTTACTTCAGGGTTCAGCTTTAAAGTGGTACTCAAAAAATCGGCACCGTTGGTACTAATGGCCGCAGCAGGTATTCTATCGGCTGTTGGTATATCGCCATAGTTCATTGATCCCGTATGCGGATAATCATCTGAACGTAGGTTCATAGACCTCACAATTACTCCTACCGCCCCATACTTTGAAGCTTCGGAAGCGCCAGAACTTCTTTGCTTTACCGCTATGGAATACGCGTTAAAAGGATTGAGCATAGAAGGATCCATCGGTTTATTAAAAAAAACGATTTTTCCAGCGATTTTCTCTTTTCCTAAAGCAGCCAGTTCTTCTATACCCTGAACTTCTATTACATTCGCTTTTAAACCGGTAGCAGGTGTTGCCACAGAACCTCCCAGAGCACAGATCGGCACGGTTGTGGTCATGCCCGGCGAATTTTCAATATAGGCGAATTCGGCAGTACCGCGAACCCATTTGGGCACCATAACCGATTGCAGCCAAACCCTATCCAAGCCTAAAGAATCTAACTGTGTTTTTGTATAATCCACGGCCTGCTGCGCTTGTACGGAACCAGAAAGCCTGCCACCGATCTGATTGGACAAGTAGTTTAGCCAGTTATAGGCATTTCCGTTAGTGAGCGCCGCTTCGTAAAGTGATCGTATTTGCTTTTCGTCGTCAGTTTGGCAAAAATTCTGCGTTGCGACCAGTAAAAATAGTATGACTAAGTTTTTTTTCATCCTTCGTTTGCCAATTGATTTTTATAGAGTTTTAGGTTTTCCTTTACTTTATCTTCGAGCTCGGGCTCTTTAATGTCGGTATATTTTTTTAGCTCCTCGAATAAAATAGAAGCTACGATGACCCTGGCCGCCTTTTTATTGTCCGAGGGTATCACATACCATGGCGCATGGGGTTTAGAGGTTCTGTTTATGGCCTCTTCATAATACTTTTGATAGTCGTCCCAAAGCTCTGGCTCTTTTAGGTCACTGGGTGAAAATTTCCAGTTCTTTCTACTCAGCTCTAATCTTCTCAACAACCTTTGCCGTTGTTCTTCTTTAGATAGATGTAGGAAAAACTTAAATACAATGGTGCCGTTCTCGGCAAGATGTCGTTCAAAATTATTGATCTGCTCAAAGCGCTTGTCCCAAAACTTTTGATCAATATCGGCCACCTCATGAATACCGGGAATATGTTCGCCCAAAATATATTCTGGATGTACTCGAGTTACCAAAACATTTTCATAATGCGTTCTATTGAATACCCCGAATTTACCTTTTGCGGGCAGGGCGATATAATGACGCCAAAGATAATCGTGCTTTAATTCTAGTTCAGTAGGTACCTTAAAACTATGGACCACTACCCCACTTGCATTAAAATCTTTGAACACTTCACGAATAAGGCTATCCTTACCAGCGGTATCGGTGCCTTGTAGGCATATTAAAACACTGTACTTTCCGTGGGCGTAGAGTTTATTTTGAAACTCCCCAAGTTCTACGCGAATGACCTCAAGGTTCTTTCTTAGCTTTTTTTGCGAAGCCTCTAAATCATTTCGAGTTGGACAATTCGACAATTTTACCGCCTTGTCGGCCCTAAACAGAGACAAATCTGGTGTTTTCATGGGTCGAAGATAAAATATTTACTCGATGAAATACCTCAACTGTTAAAAAAATTAACCTTTCATCATGCGTAAAAAACCCTTTATCCAATTTGTTAGCGACCTACTGTCATGTATCGAAAAAATAGGATGCTATCCTGCGATATACTGTAATTTTACATCGTAGGATTCCCAAATTTTACTACTTAAACCGATAGTGATATGAATAAAATTTACCCCATAATATGCTGTTTGGCATTTTTCCTATTTTCCTCATTTAAAATCAACAAAGCCTGTCAATACGCGGGTTCTAATTTAGGTTACATTCAATCGCAAACTGAAAAGGCCATTTCTGAAAAGGATATTAAAATGGCGCATTACTATACCTATAAAGCATTGAATGCCATAGACAAATCAAACAAAGATTTTATGGATTGTGGATGTGAAGATGCTTACGAAACTATAGAACAAGGGCAAGCGTATTTGAAAAAGGCGGTGCAGGAGAAAACCCTTGATGGAACCAAAAATTATTTGAAAAATGCTCTCGCTAAAATGCTCGAAAGTATAACAGCCCTAGAGATTTATGAAGATCAAATGAATCATTATCCTACCGATGTATTGGCCTTGAATACTACTGGCACTTCATCATCTTCGTTTGTAGAAACGATAACCACCGAAAAACAATTACATGATAAAATTGATCGTTCGTTACTAAAGTACAAAGAATCATTAAACTACATTGTGGAATCAGTCAACTGCCAAGAAGCACTGACATTTGCCACACGTATTTACAACGAATGTGAGGCCGAACTCTTAAAGCCGAATTTATCGGAGGGTAAAAAGTACTATAACTTAAAGACAAAAGAAATAACTGCCGAAGCCTTAGGGAAGTTAGAAAGCTATTGCACCAAATAAAGGTAAAAAGCTATACTTTTACTTACTGGCGAAAAGTTTTACATCGTCTTCAGAGACTTCTTTGCCGCCTAAAATTATAAGTCTTTCAACCACATTTCGCAGTTCTCTAATATTCCCTGTCCAGTCATACCCTTTTAAAAGTGCTATGGCCTTATTCGAAAACATTTTAGGAGCTATTCCCTGTTCAGCAGCAATTTTATCGGCAAAGTGACTGATCAGTTCCGGTATATCGTCACGTCGATCGTTCAACGAAGGAACTTTTATAAGTATTACGGCGAGGCGATGGTAAAGATCCTCCCTAAATCTACCTTCTTCAATCTCTTTTTGAAGGTTTTTGTTAGTAGCGGCCACTACCCTAACATCGACCTTGATATCTTTATCGGTACCCACTCTCGAAATTTTACTCTCTTGTAAAGCGCGAAGTACTTTCGCCTGTGCCGACAGGCTCATATCACCAATTTCATCCAAAAAAATCGTGCCTTTATTAGCTGTTTCGAATTTTCCGGCACGATCGCGAACAGCAGAGGTAAATGCACCTTTCACGTGACCAAAAAGCTCACTCTCTATTAGTTCTGATGGAATAGCGGCACAATTCACTTCAATAAACGGGGCTGCATGCCTATGGCTCTTTTCATGCACCCAATGGGCCACCAGTTCTTTCCCGGTACCATTACTGCCCGTAATAAGCACCCTAGCATCGGTAGGTGCCACTTTTTCTATCATTTCCTTAATGTTGGCGATAGCCGGACTATTACCTACCATTTCATAATTCTTGCTGACTTTCTTCTTTAGTATCTTGTTTTCCACCACAAGTTCCTTACGATCTAACGCATTGCGTACGGTGGTCAACAGCCTATTTAAATCTGGTGGTTTTGAAATATAATCGAAGGCGCCTAGTCGCATAGTATTTACTGCCGTGTCAAGGTCGCCATGACCAGAAATCATTATAAACGGTATTTCAGGCTTAATTTTTCGGGCAGCTTCCAAAACTTCGACACCGTCCATTTTGGGCATTTTAATATCACATAGCACTAGATCATAATCTGTGTTTTTCACAGCTTCCAACCCCTTTAATCCATCTTCCGCCTCTTCCACGTCATATGTATCGTTTTCTTCCGAAAGTATCTTCAACAATACCCTTCGAATAGCAGATTCATCTTCAATAATCAAAATTTTAGGCATAATCTTCTTTTTATAATCCTATTCTAAAACCGGTTCTAAAATAAAAACTGGCACTATCGTTCAATGTAAAAATATCATTTCTATCGCTATCCCTCAACACCCCGCTCTGAAATAAGGTATGCCCCATAAACGTATAGATGGACATGGCCTTATTCAAATTATACGAATAGCCCAGCGTGATCAATGCGGCCGATGACGAAATGGAAGAGGCAAAACCAGCATCGGGCAGTACCGTACTGTTCTGCAAATTCACAAAGTAGCCATCTAAGATAAACTCGGTCTGAATAATGTTCTTTTCCTTAAAATGAAATTTCATTCCTGTTTTTGGCACTCCAACTACATATGTCCAACTGGGATGGAACCGTTTTTCATAGTATACTATGGGCAAAGGTATTCGTAATGCAACGGTTGAATTATAGGCTATACCCAAAACCAATCGTTCGGGTTTGGGTATTCTTTGCCTATCGCGAAATGCACCTATGGTAGCATTAATTGAAAAATCGCCATTTTCTATAGGGTTGGTCAAAGTAGATGATAACCGAGGCGTCAATACCCCCACCAATCTCCATTCTTCAGTATATTTATGCACATAGGCAAAATTCAGGTCAATGATATGAAAATAGTTTAAGCCATCTGCACCTAAAACAATATCGTTTCGCTGTAGATCATAGGCCAAACGGTTATACTCTGCCCCAATAATGATATTGCTAGAATCACGAACTTTTACCGGCATATTGACTACCAGTTTCATCCTCGACAGTTTCGCCTTGGCATCGTTTCTTGGCATCAACATGTATTCTAATCTAAATATATCGGGCGTTTGGGCGAAGCCATAACATCCAAGTAGTAAAACAAACAAAAACTGCCCTCGTACTAATCTTCTCCTAATCCCCATTCCTTATCTGTATTGTTAACATTACTGTGCTGAAACGGCTTTTGTTGAAATAAATGGATATCTCTTTGTGGGAATGGTATGGTTACGTTGTTCTCCCTAAATTTAGCATCTATTTTATAGCGCACCTCACTTTTTATTCTTGGATCGCCATAGCTATCGGTAATAAAAAAATTAATAGAAAACATAAGCGCCGAGTCCCCAAAATCTTCAAAAAGCACGAATGGTTTTGGGCTTTTTAAAATTCCTCGTTGTTCACCAACCACTTGTTCCAAGATCTGCGTCACTAACGCCACATCGCTACCATAGGCTACTCCTACTTTAACCCCTTCACGCGTAGTCTGGTGGTTTTGGGTATAGTTATAAATGCTATTAGTCAAGAATATATGGTTGGGTATGACTATTACCTTATCATCCCTTGTCAATGCCCTAGTGGTGCGTAATCGTATTTCAAAAACACGCCCTACCTTTTCATCTACTTCAATAATATCGCCAACGTGCAAAGATTGGTCCAAGATCATCAGCACGCCCGAAATAATATCTTGAAAAAGATACTGTAGCGCAAAGCCCAAGCCGACAAAAAGTGCCGCCGATGCCGTAAGTAAAACCGTTAAATTGACGCCTGATGAGTGAAGCACGATGACTACCACAAAAATATAGAGTAGGTACCGCAAGAAATTGAAAACACTTATGAACTTGTTCTTATCTTCAAGGGGCAGTTTTTTGGTAACGATCTTATTAATGACCCTTAGTACAAAAGAAACAAAGACCAAAGCCAATATTATGGTAATCAACGTACCAACGGTTATATGCACATCTTTACCGTCAAAAATAGCTTGAGATAAGAAGTCGCCTATAGCCCCAGAGATGTTGTTTAATTTATCCATATTAGTATTTTAACCATTTAAACAGTTCTTTATAGCTCGGTTTTTTACCATACATTAAAATACCGACCCTATAAATCTTGGCCGCCAACCAAACGATACCAATAAAGGTAACGATTAGCAAAGCAATGGAAGTTACCAATTGCCAAATGGGCACTCCACCGTCACCGATACCTCCAGGCAAACGCATTAGCATTACTATAGGCGAGGTAAGCGGAAACAATGAAAAACCAACTGCTATTGGGCCATGTGGGTTATTGAACACCGAAAAAAAGCCAACATATATCGCCAACATTAACGGCAAAATAATAGGGAATATGAATTGTTGCGTATCGGTCTCATTATCAAC
>JBATIN010000327.1:0-4673 GCA_049667765.1 Flavobacteriaceae bacterium | reverse complement strand
TCGCAAAGTGGTACAACCATAGGGCACCAAGGTTAGCTCTTTAATTCTATCCTTGGTTTCACCGCGGTAACGACCCCAGACACCCGTAAAATAGGGTAATCCGCCTTGTGCTTGCCAATTATCCATTTGTATTCCCTTTATTTTTAGGGTTATTGGTGTATTTTTCAAATTCCACGGGTACCTTCCGTCCCAATCATTCTCGGTCACAGTAATAGATGCGGGCAAGTTGTCTAGTTCTTTTTCTATAAAAGCATAATTCCAGGGTCCATTGGCCCGCACTTCGGTGAATTTCTGGTATTCAAAACCGCCCTCTTTTATATTTTCCTCCCCCTCTATTTTAAGTGCATAAACTAATGGCCCCCTTTCAATGGCCTGAGAAAATTCGAACCATTGTGATCGGGTCACTTTCATGGGTAGATACAAGATGATTTTATCGCCATTCTTCCATTCTCTATCTAAAATCGCAACTTTGTTTTGAGCCACAAAATCGATTTTTTGTTCATTTATAGTAATGGTAGCGTTCTCTGCCCATGAGGGTATGCGCAAATGAAATGGAAACGAAGTAGTTTTCGATAACCCAATTTCAAAATTTACTGTTTCCCGAAAAGGGAATCCTGTGGTCTCTTTAACTTCTAAATCAACTCCATCGCTCACTTTCATTTTAACCGTACTAGGTGCATATTGCAATACCGCAATGCCACCATCGGGTGTAGCGTAAAATAAATTTTGTACAAACTTGGGCCATGATTGGTGCATATTTGTTGTGCAGCAAGAGTACCCAGAAAGCGTTCCAAAAACAAAATCGGTGCCCATATGGTTTAAATTTTCAAAAGAGGGATTAGCCCGATCACTTAGCTCTATTTGATTGGCTGCTTGAAAGTACTGACGTGAACTATAATCGTCAGATGCTTGGGTCGGTAAGGCGTTATAGGTGATTCTCTCTAATAAATCCGCAAATTCCATATCGCCCGTAATTTTGAGCATCGTTTCTAGCGAGAACATTTTTTCGGCAACAGAACAAAACTCTATTCCCTGCACTGGGTTTGCCCCATGCATAGGCTCATCACCGCCATACATCCCCTGCACCTGTCCATGGTATTTTTTAACATCTTTGAGTGCCTTTTTAACCGCATCTATGTGCTTCGGATTTTTATCTTTTTGATACCAAACAATGGGTTCTTTTAGGCCTTGGGCAAAATTGACCGTATGCAAACCTCCGATTTTTGATACCGTTAGTGTTTTTATTTCGGTAGTATCGAACGGATAAGGTTTTAAAGTAGAATATTGCCAAGCGGTTACTGGGTCAATATCATTTTCGTCATTTAAGAAAATTTCCGTCCATGGAAAAGTCTGTTTTTGAATTAGGTCCCCTAGTTCAAGTAAAAACTCATCACCGGTTATGTTATACAACCAATATACAACTTGCAAGTTGTCGCCACCTCTTCTGTTTGCCCATAGCGACATATGATCTAACGGAGTATTTGGCAATTCTTTTAGTTGATATTTAAAATACTTTGTCAGGGTTTCAATAACCCTTTGATCCTGGGTGGCATTATAATACTGTTGTAATATTTTGAGCATAACCATTTTGGGCCACCAATCTTGGCGTCGCCCACGTTGGAGTCCTGGTTCGTAATCAGGCTCTTTTTCAAAAGGCACAGGTCCGATATAACCCTCTTCAGTTTGATTGTTGATGGTCCATTCGATCCATGGTTGAACTTTGATCTTTAATTTTTCGTCATCGAGTAGGTACGCTAAAGGAAGTAAACCATCGATCCAATAGGGTCCACGTTCCCAGCCATCGCCATCTCCACCAAGCCAACCGTTTCTCGGCCCTACCACTTCGGTATAAATCGAATCTAGGTTTCCCGTCATTCCATTCGCCATTCGCTGTAACTGGTCCTTCAACCAACCATCGGGGCGAATAGCGCCTAACGGTAATTCAAGATAAGGGGTTTCCAACAAAGGCGTCCTATTGGTCAAATAATTAGATGTAATAGTATCCGCTGAAACATGTTCTATTTTATCATGTTTTTCTTGACAGGAAAAAAGAACACAAGCTATAAGCACTATTATTATTTTTTCCATGCAATTTTTGAATTTTAAAGCAACCTTTTTCACTTTCTTAATCTAATAGAAAATAGAATTATGCGGAGTTTAATATACCTATTTGCTTTGGCTCTTGCAATGGGGTGTAGCAAAGATGCCGATCCATATCAAAAAGAATACGAATTTATTGACGAATATACAGTGACCATCACGGTTGGAGGAGTTGTAGGCATTGTAGAAAGAACCTTTGCCATCGGTGAAGCTTTTAGAGGAAAAGATGAAGGGATTGCAACGATTACCCTACGTATATCAGAACATACGAAAAGAAACGAAGATTGCCCCAACCCTTGGTGCTACCAAGAATTTCTAGACGTACCAAGAGCGTATCTTAAAGCGAAGATATAGGGTACATAACTCAAAACCAATTGAAGCCGATTTTAAACGGGTTAACTCTTAAAAAGTAAAACCCGCTTTAAAATTTCATCAGATTAGCGCACCAACTTCTTATATTTCAATCGTTTTGGCATAATATCGGCCCCCAACCGTTTTTTTCGGTTTTCCTCATAGTCGGAAAAGGATCCTTCAAAGAAATAGACTTGTGAATCACCTTCAAACGCCAAAATATGGGTACAGATACGGTCTAAGAACCAACGGTCGTGAGAAATGACCACGGCACAACCTGCAAAGTTTTCCAAACCTTCTTCCAGGGCACGCAAGGTATTCACATCCAAATCGTTGGTAGGCTCATCGAGCAGCAGAACGTTGCCTTCTTCCTTTAAGGTCATGGCCAGATGAAGTCGGTTACGCTCTCCCCCGGAAAGCATATTCACTTTTTTGTTCTGCTCACTTCCCGAAAAATTAAAACGGCTCAAATACGCTCGTGAATTGACCTGACGCCCGCCCATCATTATCAATTCTTGTTCATCGCTGAAATTCTGCCAAATGGTTTTTTCTGGATCGATGTTGGAATGACTTTGGTCTACATAGGCAATTTTTGCCGTATCACCCACCACAAATTCGCCAGAATCGGGTTTTTCTTCGTCCATGATCATTCTAAATATCGTGGTTTTACCAGCCCCATTCGGACCGATAATACCCACAATACCCGCCTGCGGTAGCTTAAAATTTAAATTTTCATACAAAAGCTTATCGCCATAGGCCTTGCTCACCCCTTTTGCTTCGATCACATTGGTGCCCAACCGTGGTCCATTTGGAATGTAAATCTCCAATTTTTCGTCCAGTTGTTTTTGGTCTTGGCTCATTAACTTGTCATAGTTGTTCAAACGAGCCTTTTGTTTTGTTTGGCGCCCCTTGGCACCTTGTCGTACCCATTCTAGCTCTCGCTCAAGCGTTTTTTGGCGTTTTGAAGCTGTCTTGCTCTCTTGCGCCATTCGTTTCGACTTTTGGTCTAACCAACTTGAGTAATTGCCTTTCCAAGGAATGCCTTCTCCCCTATCAAGTTCCAAGATCCAGCCGGCTACATTATCCAAAAAATATCGATCGTGAGTCACGGCGATTACCGTACCCTTATAACTTGCCAAATGATGCTCCAACCAATGCACCGATTCGGCATCCAAATGGTTCGTAGGTTCATCTAATAACAATATTTCAGGTTCTTGTAACAATAAACGGCATAGTGCCACTCGCCGTCGTTCACCCCCGGAAAGTATCCCTATTTTTTTGTCGCCTTCGGGAGTGCGCAGGGCATCCATGGCGATCTCCAATTTAGTATCAAGTTCCCAAGCGTTGCTGGCATCTATTTTATCTTGAAGCTCAGCCTGCTTGTCCATCAACTTTTGCATCTTTTCCGGATTTTCATAAACCTCCGGCAACCCGAACATATCGTTGATCTTATTATATTCGTCGAGTATTGCAACCGTTTCGCCAGCGCCTTCGCGAACCACTTCTAAAACCGTCTTGTTTTCATCTAATTGCGGTTCTTGTTCCAGGTACCCTACTTTATACCCAGGGGAGAATACCACATCGCCTTGATAATTTTTATCTATACCCGAAATGATCTTTAACAAAGTAGATTTACCAGAACCATTAAGGCCTAGAATTCCTATTTTGGCTCCGTAAAAAAAGCTGAGATAAATGTTTTTAAGTACGGGAGTATTCGCGTTTTTATACGTCTTTGTCACTCCTGACATGGAGAAAATGACCTTCTTATCGTCACTCATCTTGTTGAGTTATTAAGTTGTTTATTTATGATTTTACGCTGAGCGAAGACGAAGCACAGTCGAAACTTTGTATTTGAATTTGAACTTGATGCTTGAACTTGTACTTGAACTTCAATTTTTTAAACCCTCCCTTTTAGGGCATTGAACACCCAGGCAATGGCAAAAAATCCGATTCCTACAGAGGCAAAGCCCCATCCTGCCACATCATCATATCGAAAAGCGCCCAGTGCAATCAGTCCCACCCCAACAACGATCATAATAAACGTTGCCCAGGCCAGTACTGTGTTTTTATTCATTCCCATAATATAATTAGTTTGGTTTTCGGTAACCCCAAATATCGTAAATTAAAAGAAATGTAGCCTTGAAATGGCAAAGTTTATTGCTCAAACGGAAAAGTAATACCTGTAATCGTGCGCACCCGATCAAGTAGTTCAATTAAGTCCA
>JBATIN010000326.1:0-3687 GCA_049667765.1 Flavobacteriaceae bacterium | reverse complement strand
AAACAAGGGTTGGCAAAAAATGCTCCCCGTCTATGCGCGAGCCATGCGGCCATGACATTACTGCCCATTGCGTTTGTTGAAAGAAAGAAATCGTTACCATAACCTCCGGTAGCCAAAACTACGGCATGGGCCGAATGACGTTCAATTTCTCCGGTTACCAGGTCACGAGCTATAATTCCTCGGGCTTTTCCATCGACCAAGACCAAGTCCATCATTTCATGACGGTTGAAAGATTGTATTTTACCGCGATTGATTTGGCGGTTCATAGCTGAATAAGCCCCTAAAAGTAATTGTTGACCGGTTTGGCCCTTGGCATAGAAGGTACGTGAGACCAAAACGCCACCGAAAGATCGGTTGTCCAATAATCCGCCATATTCACGTGCAAAAGGAACACCTTGAGCTACGCATTGATCGATGATATTACTTGAAACTTCTGCCAAACGGTATACGTTCGCTTCACGTGAGCGGTAATCCCCTCCTTTGATCGTATCGTAGAACAAGCGATAGTTACTATCGCCATCGCCCTGATAATTTTTTGCGGCATTGATTCCTCCTTGGGCGGCAATTGAATGCGCACGACGTGGAGAATCTTGGTAGCAAAAGGTCTTTACATTATACCCCAATTCTGCCATGGTAGCAGCTGCTGCACCACCGGCAAGACCTGTGCCTACGATAATAACGTCTATATTTCGTTTGTTGGCTGGGTTAACGAGGTTGATGTCGTTTTTATGTTTGGTCCATTTGTCGGCCAATGGCCCAGATGGAACTTTAGAATCCAATATTCCCATAATTAATGTGTTATTGGGTTAAGATGATGGTATAGCGCGATAAAGATGAAACCTAAAGGGACGGCTACTGAATATATTTTAGTAAAAGTCTGTATGCCTTGGCTATACTTGTTGTTGACTCCCATGCTTTGAAAAGAAGAGGCAAAGCCATGCCATAGATGCAGGGCCAATAGCACGAAGGCTATCACATAAAGCAGCGTTCGCCAGATAGGCTCGAATTTATGAACGGTTTCCTCAAGGTACCGTGTTGGGTCTTCGGGGTTGCCGCTGATATATTTATAGTCCATTTCATGGATCCAAAAATCGTACATGTGCAATGCCAGAAAAGCGAGCACTACCAATCCGGTAATGATCATGTTTCTTGACATCCATGAGGCGTTGGCCCCACCGCTGTATTTCTTGTATTTGACCGCGCGGGCCTTGTTGTTCTGTAGTTCCAAGACAATCCCCATAATAAAGTGTACAAGCACCCCGGCAATCAATACCGGTTGAAGTATGAATTGTACCAGCCCGTTATAGCCCATAAAGTGAGACCACGAATTAAAGGTGTCAGGGGCAATTACAGAGGTAACATTGATTACAAAATGCTGTCCGAGAAAAAAGACTAAAAAAAGACCCGATAAAGCCATAACGACCTTACGGGCAATCGAAGATTTTATCAATCCGCTCATTGGTTATAAGTTTAGCTTCACAAATTTAAGGCACAACCTAGTTATTAACAAGTTTTAACCGCCTTAAGTGTTCTATTTAGAAGGATTTTAAGGAAGCATAATTATCTGCGTCGCGTTAAAGCTGAAAACAAAAAAAATTGGAACTAAAAGATGCTGTAAAATATTATGTTTTTATGCACTATGGGCAAGTTTGCCTAAAATTTCTATTTTGTAATTCTTAATAGTATAATTTTGGACCGATATTTATTCAAAATTTACCACTTGTCAGTGGTGTAAGCAAGAAAATACATTGAAAAACAATGATAAAATGACAACAATAACAAGAAAGAAGAAACCTGCCACCCTGATTATAGCCGAAGCGCAAAACTAGAACTAGAAAACTTGGAAAAAGAAACGAACAAGCCCATCATTATAGGGGGTGAGACTGTTAAACCCGGAGAGGAAAAGTTGCTTAAAATCAGTATCGATAGACTGCCGACAGGCACACTAATCGATATTCCGGTATACGTGTTCAATGCCAAAAAGCCCGGACCGACACTTTTGGTGCAGGCTGGCTTGCATGGCGATGAGGTGAATGGCATAGAAATCGTTCGAAGAATGGTATCCGAAAAGCGTTTTGCCATTAATAAAGGTGCGGTAATTGCGGTGCCTATTCTCAATATCTTCGGGTTTATTCATTTTTCAAGGGATGTGCCAGACGGTAAAGATGTGAACCGCAGCTTTCCAGGAAGCAAAACAGGTTCAATGGCAAGTAGGATTGCGTATTACTATACCAATGAAATTCTTCATCAAGTCGACCTAAGCATTGACCTGCATACGGGTGGGGGCCAATTGAATAATTTTCCTCAAGTACGATTTACAAAGAACGATGAGCGAAGTAAGCATTTGGCAGAGGTATTCAATGCTCCTTTTGCTTTTTCATCAAATCTGATCAAAGGGTCGTTCCGCAACGCTACTTATCTCAGTGGTGTGCCGAACATTGTCTTTGAGGCGGGTGAAAGCATGCGCTTTGATGATTATTCTATTTTAGAGGGAATGCAAGGTATTTTGAACGTCATGAAACATTTTCAAATGATTACAAAAATAGAACCTATTTATATTGAGCGTTTTAAGACCATAAACGTTGCACAACGAAAATGGATCCGTGCTTCTACTGCTGGTATGTTCATTCCGCATATTACTAATGGCAGTGGGTTTAAAAAAGGACAGATTCTGGGCATCATTTCTGATACCTTTGCGAAACAGACCAAAAAGATAAAAGCTTCTTCAGAAGGATACATTCTATGTGTAAATCACCAGGCAGTGGTCAATCAAGGGGATGCCTTGTTTCATGTGGGTGCCGGCGATTAAAGTGATTTGTATCTTGTTGTGTATACGTATAGCGTATCTCTGACGTTTTAGTTTAAAAGGAACATAAATACATGCTCGAATTTTGGAAATCTAAGTCGTATGCTACCAAGTTCTCTATAGTCGGATTTATAATTTCCGCGGCACTGGGACTTTTAAGTATGGGTTTATTAGGGTTTGGCTTATATTATACTGTTTCCTTCATTTTTAGGTCTTATCCCGATATTAATTCTTGGCATGGCGATTGGGTTTGGCCTGCCTTAATTATGGTCGGAATGTTTTGGTCGCTTGGTTTTTTGTTTGCAGGAATCGTTTGGCACTATTTCGCAAAATCCATAACCTCTATAGTAGCACTTCGAACAATGTATATTATTACCCTATGGCTTTGGACCGCTTTTTTGTGGTATATGGTGATTTCGTCAAACAAAGAAGCGCTTTCTCTGGCATAAAATACAATGGCAAAAACCGACCAGCGGGTCTATTTTTATGTGTTTTATCGAAAACTTCCCTCATTTGGTGTAGTTCGCCGATTTTCTTTGGTCGAAAATCTGACCCTAAAGTCCTATTAATAGCGAAACCAAAACAAAAAACCGACCAGCAGGTCGGTTGTTCAATTTATTCCATATCCTTCAATTGAATAGAAAGTGCTTTTGTAGAAAGCTGAACTTCGATCAAGGAAAGCACCAAAGAGACCATCAGAAAAAAGAGACTGATCCCAAAAACGAGGTTCGCCGCTACGGCCATTTCCACATAAATTAAAAACATGGTGATTGCGGCCAATAGGAAGCTTATTATGGCCGTCGCTTGCATGTTCTTTATAATGTTCAGCCTTTTACGAAGTTTCTGAACTTGTAATCGAGTGGACTCCGATTCGGTTTCCC
>JBATIN010000325.1:0-3498 GCA_049667765.1 Flavobacteriaceae bacterium | reverse complement strand
CTGTAGAGCTGACCACTTTGGTCGTGGATGAAAAATCGTTTTATAGGTTGGATAAGTAAGTTGTTAGGTGACGATTAAGCCATTTTAGCATTGTTTCTTTTTGTAGTGAAAGACAAGGCCTTCTTAACTTGGCTGTCAGATCTTCTGTACAAACGGGCAACTTCGGTAGTCTTCTCAGCTTTAACTTCGGTAACGGTAATCTCGGTAGTGATTCCCATTTCGATGGTCTCAACCTTTGCATCTTGAGCTTGTGCAGCGGCTCCGATAAAAAGAACAAAAATTAGAGTTGCGATAGTTTTCATGACTGTTTGTTTTATATATATAAAACTCACAGCACCCATTATAAGGGGTTTCGGTTCGTTAAACGAGATGATATACTCGTTAACTGTCATCAACTCGGATGAAGCGTAAAAAAGCGTCGACAAACGCACAGGTACCCAAAATCACTTTAGCGAAATAAAGTGCATTTTATCCTAATAATCGAAAGAAAATCTTTCGAGAAAAACTATTGTGGCTTGGGAAACATAACTTTTCAAACTATTTTTCTATTTTTATCCCCATGGATTTGAAAAAAATATTTGGAACAGTTCTCACGCTCTTGGGCATTGGCGGCCTAATCTATACGGCCATCCTTTTTGCAAATGATTCGGGCACCACAAAAATGTTGATCGTTTATGGCATTCTTGGTGCTATTTTCTTCTTTGCCGGAGTTGGCCTTATCAGAAATACACAAAGTAGCGCGTAAATTGCTCATGTAAAGTAGTCCTATTTTAACTCCTCGAAAGCTACTTAACTTTGGACTTCGAGTACCCGTCACAATTAATACCTAATTAGACACCTTCCTTTCTAAGAACTTGTAAGGGCGGACTATTCAAGACACTTCTACTATTTAAAAGCCCAATGGCTAGTATCAATAACGTGATACTAGGCAGAACCACTAGAAAAGGTACCCACGACGGCACAAAATCGGTCTTGAACACAAAAATGGCCAATAGCTTACTGGCCAAGTATGACAGGGCAATACCAATGCTACTTCCCAATAGCCCGAGAAAAAGATACTCTAGGGCATTAATACGTAAAATTTGTTTGGCTTTGGCTCCTAAGGTACGCAACAACACGCTTTCTTTAACGCGCTGATATTTACTAGTACGTACGGATCCTATTAATACGATGATTCCGGTCAAGATGCTGAAAAAGGCCATAAAATTGATTACCCAAGAAATCTTGTCTAAAATATCTTGCACCATGACCAGTAATTGCCGAATATCGATAATGGAGACCGTAGGAAACTTTTTGACCAGTTCACGTTGCAACTTTGCCGATGTTTTTTCATCTGGGGCCTTGGTGCTCAACACATGAAATTGAGGCGCATTCTCCAACACCCCCTTGGGAAAAACCACTGAAAAGTTCATTTGCATACGCCCCCAATCTACTGCTCTGGTATTGGCCACCACAGTTTTCATCAATACGCCCTGAACATTAAATACCAATGTATCTCCCTCTACTACTTGGGCATCGCGCGCCACATTATCTGACAAGGAAATAGGTATTGGATCACCAGTTTTAAAAACAGGATTCCAGACTCCAGAGGCTAGTGTTTCAGAATCCACCAAGGCATCACGATAGGTGGTGCGAAACTCATGGTTCAAGATCCATCGATTGATGGTCGAGGTGGTATCTTCGCGAATATCGTTTACCGGGCGCCCCTTTATACTTTGAACACGCATGGTAACGATCGGAAAATTATCGATTACGGTAAGATCATTGTCCATAATACTTTGTGCTGCGGCTTCGGTTTGGTCGCTTTGCACATCCATTAGGATAAGGTTTGGAGTTTTATTGCTCGCCTCCAAAGACGTTTTTGCCTCCAGAATATCTTTGGTAAAATAAAGCGTACTGATCAAAAAACTTCCTACCCCTATAGCTAGCAACAATACCAGTGTTTGATTGTTAGGGCGATACAGATTGAGCAAACTTTGTCTTGCCGTAAAACTCCAAGACGAAGGGAAATACTTTTTAATAGTGCTCATTACTGCCAAGGCGATTGCCGTAAGCACTGAAAAAACAAAGACAATTCCCACAACAAAACCAACGGCGAATCTGAAATTCTTTAAAATAAACATTGAAAAAATAAAGAGAAACACCAAAATGCCAATAAAAACATAGACACTAGCCTTTCGCGCTTTGGGCGAGCTTTTTTCAGAAATCCTAAGTACCTGTAACGGCGACACGAACCAGGTGCCCAATAAGGGTGTCAAGGCAAACAAGACCGACATCACCATACCGAGCAACGGTCCCATGATGAGGGGCATAATGGATAATGAAACCTCCACATCCAAGGGTAAAAAGTCTTTTAACAACATGGGAAACAACAATTGTAAACTCATTCCGATCACGGTACCGATAAGTCCGCCTGCCAAACCAATACCGGCTATTTGAATCAAATAGATCAAAAAGGACTGTTTTTTGCTTGCTCCCAGACATTTTAGCACCGCGACTGAAACCAACTTTTCCTTTATATAGATATGCACCGAACTGGCTACGCCTACACAGCCCAACAATAAGGCGATAAAAGCGACGAGGTTCAGAAATTTTCCGAAATTGTCATACCTACGCCCCAATTGACGACCAGTTGACTCGTGGGTATCAAGATCCGCATTTTCCGCATCAAGAACGGAATCTAAACGATCAGCCAATAAGGTATAATCCGGTTCTGGATTGGCAACAAAATAGCTTTTGTATTCCACCCGGCTTCCGGTTTGCACGAGTCCGGTTTGTTCAATAAAACGAAATGGAATATATACCGGCGGCGCCACAGAGGTAGTAATTGCGGTGCTGCCCGGCCCTGAAGTAATCGATCCGGTAATTGGCAAGGTAATCAGTCCTACTTTAATAGAATCGCCTACCTGTAAATTGTATTGGAGCATCAAGGTGGCATCTACCAATGCCCCTCCCCTATTTTGATATTCGTTTGCGGCCGCAACAGGTCTCGTTTCCAGACTTCCATAAAAAGGGAATCCCCCTTGAATACCCCTCACAAAGGCCAGTTTGGTAGCGCCGTTTTTTGGGAAAGCCACCATGGAAGGAAAATTTATTTCGGTAGCATCGGCGCCTCCTAACGAATCAATAATGCTTTGCACTTTTTCTGAATGGGGCTGGTTCCCGGTAATCAAAAAATCGGAACCCATTAAGGCTTTTGACTGGGTATTGAAATTTTGTTTTAAATTATCGCCGAACGATTGTATGGAGACCAAGGCCGCAATGCCCAAAACAATCGAGGCCATGAATAAAAAAAGTCGTTTAAAACTGGCCTTGCCATCTCGCCAAGCCATTTTGAACAGCCAAGCGACACCAACTTTCGGTAAATTGAATTGGGTATCGTTCACAGTACCGCAGTGCTTTCGTTCGCCACCAGTCTTCCGCCTTTTAATCGAATGATCTGTTGATTACGTTTTGCCAATTCAAGGTCATGGGTAATGATGACCAACGTGGTACCCG
>JBATIN010000324.1:0-2432 GCA_049667765.1 Flavobacteriaceae bacterium | reverse complement strand
AGCAAGAAGCTACGGCATCGCAACCGGCTACATGCTCGGCCAATTCTGTATCACTGAGCTCCAAAATTGGGGCCTCGATGATTGTCAATCGACCTTCGTTCCTTATAGACTCCGGCAACTTTTCGGCGGACCGTACAATTGCTCTTACCTGTTGACCTTGTTTAAGAAGTTGTGCTAACAGCTGTTGCCCCGTTGCTCCACTTGCTCCTACTACTAGTGTTGTCATTTCTTATGTATTTATTTTTTAATTTTTCTTTTGTAGCTTTTCTACAAAAAAATATTCCTAATGAAAGGGTAACCAGGGCTATCTTAATTTCGGATGCTCATTCCGGAAGCGTAAAAACTCTAAATTCACTTTTTATACTTTCAATTTAACAGCAATTTGGCCATAGAGCGTGAATGAACTCAGTTTATCACTTTTTAAGAATGAAATTTTCACGCCAGTATTTGGATGGATAAAGTCCAGTTCATCACCACGAATTGGGGTAAGTTGGTATTCATCGCCATTCGGAAAAAAAAGTGAAATAAGATCAGTGTTTTCATCAAAAGAGATCGAAAGGTCTATTTGATTGTTCCATTTGTATTTACCTGCCAACCCTTTTAAAATTTCTGAGCTTACCTTTTTCCGCTGAACATTAATTTGCTTAAAATGCTGCCAGTTATATACCTGTGAGGCAGATAGAAGGAGTTCGTTCCCCAACGCCCCACCATTATCTGAATTGGTCAAATAGACCAACCCATTTCCGCTCGTAAGGCTAATCGTCATACCTGTACGGTACCCTGCATTGCCTCCGTAGTGAGTGATAGCAATATCATCACCATTCCGGTTCAATAGGAAGCCATACACATGGCCGTCTCGTTCGTGGCTTAATATCGATTGAATATCGGACTGTGAAAACAGCGCGCTTTTGCCTTGATAGGCTTTATAAATTTCGATTAGAAATTTAGCCATATCAATGGCGTTGCTCCAAAGCCCGGCAGCGGCCTGCTCAGGGTGGTTTCGCCAGCCACCGTCTAAAACGTCGCCTGATTGCGTGTACCCTTTGGCTACCTGATCGGATTTCGAGTCAGGTAATGGTTGAGTGAACTCTGAGTATTCCATTCCGACAGGTTCAAGAATCCATTTTTTCATGATATTCGAGAACTCATCACCGTATATGTCTTGTAGCGCAAGTTCGGCTACTGTGTAGCCACCACCGGAGTAAGCCAGCATTTCATTAGGCGCAGAGATTACGGCTATCGCCGGGGTATTGATCCCTTCATTACCCCTTAAAATAGCTAGATCAGAGGGTATGGCAAGATCTTTCGAGTATCCATCATACCCACCGGCACTGATGCCTGATGTGTGGGAGAAGATATTACGGAACGTGACCGGATTCTCTACTGTTTGTTTTCCTTGGGGCAGTTCAAAATCCTTCAGGTAATTTTGGATATTTTCATCCAGGTCTATTTCACCGGCAGCATGCATACGTAGTGCAGCAAGAAACGTTACCGGTTTAGACAGTGATGCTGCCTGGAAAATACTCGCACAGTCCAGTTTTTGTTCTTCGGGAAAATTCACATTTTGATACATGTCCGCCCATTCGATTTTCCCTTTATTCATTACCGCAAGAGATAATGCCGGAATATTATACTCTGACATTTTATTTGTTATAGAGCTGAAATTTTCCGGCTCGCCCAAAAACTTCACTTGCCCACGAATTCCAGCCTCTAGTTGACCTTTCTTTTCAACGGATCCTTCTTCGGTAATGCAATCTGGTTTAACACTTGGAGTCTTAGAGTTTTTGGATGAATCGGAACAAGAACCCAAAAAAACCAGAAGAATAGATTGAAAAATTATTTTATATTGAAGTTGCTTCATATGCTTATTATCGGTCATGATTTTTACCTTTTCAGTATTTTGACAATACGGTTAATTACGATCTCTGACAAATTCCATTCGTACCCCTCAAAATCGGTCGTATTTATAAATTGAACCACAACGGTATCGATGTCTTCATGGTATTCGGCAAGGCTCTGATAACCCGGAACCAGACCGCCATGTTCGTATTCATAAGGATAGATTTCCTGTTCTCCTTCATCGAATACGGAACCATCGTTCAATGCCCTAAGAAATATGCCTACGTCTTCTGCCGTAGCCAACATTCCATTTTCGTTGGTTTTAAAATCTTTTTCAATGCCTACGTAATAGCCGCTCATAACATCATCTAAATTTACCTCGTCAAGCGAAAAGAACGTATTGTTCAGTTTTAACGGCATCAAGATTTTCTCTTTGATATACTTGTGGTGGTTATAGCCTAATACCTCATCCATAATTTTGCGAAGCAATAGATAATTCGTGTTTGAATATTCATAGTCTTCATCAGGTTCAAAACTAGCCGGTAATTCAAGGGCAAATTCAAGGGCTTTTTTGCCATTTTCCTGTTCATTTT
>JBATIN010000323.1:0-3322 GCA_049667765.1 Flavobacteriaceae bacterium | reverse complement strand
GTAGTGCTGTAGGGCAAGGCGCAGCCAATCCCTTTGAAGCATCCTTGTTTTATCCTGTTACTTGAATTTAAGAGTGCGGCTTTTTGATTTTCAGCGCGTAGAACTTTAGGGAAAGGATGTTTTAACCCCTTTTGATTTTTTTTATAAAAGTTATCCGAAGTATATTTTTCATACTTTTAAGAAGGTAAGTATAGCCCATAAAGCTTTTCTATATTTGAAAATTATACTATGTCAGAACAAAGCAACTCAAGAAGAAATTTTATTAAAAAAACCTCTATGGCTAGTGCCGGCATTTCTATAGTGCCAAGTTATGCCTTGAGCGGGTTGGGCTACAAGGCCCCAAGCGATAAATTGAATATCGTCGGGGTAGGAGTTGGTGGTAAGGGATTTCATAACCTTATGGCCATGAATACAGAAAATGTTATCGGTCTCTGTGATATTGATTGGAATTACAGTCGAACGTGTTTTAATACATTTTCTAAAGCTCAAAAATTTTACGATTGGAGAACGATGTTCGACAAACTTGGCAATAGTATCGATGGCGTATTAGTGGCCACTGCAGATCATACTCATGCGACCATTGCCGCTACGGCATTGTCCATGAGCAAACATGTATACTGTCAAAAACCGCTAACACACTCGGTGTATGAATCTCGTTTATTGACCAAACTTTCGGAAAAATATAATGTAGCGACCCAAATGGGCAATCAGGGAAATTCTGGCGATGGTGTACGACAAGTCTGTGAATGGATCTGGAACGGAGAAATTGGCGAAGTAACCGAGGCCCATGCATATACCGATCGCCCCATTTGGCCGCAAGGTTTGGAGCGACCAAAGGAGGTGATGGAAATACCAAAAAACTTTGATTGGGACCTGTTTTTGGGGCCAGCCTTAAAAAGAACTTACCATGAGATTTATACGCCTTGGAACTGGCGCGGTTGGTGGGATTTTGGCACAGGTGCCTTCGGTGACATGGCCTGCCATGTGCTCGACCCTATCTATCGCGCCTTGAAACTAGGTTATCCCGAAGCCATTTCTGGAAGTTCAACCATTGTAAACACAGAAAGTGCCCCTAACGCCGAGAAAGTGCGCTTCGATTTTCCTGCACGGGAAGCTATGGAACACTTAAAAATGCCACCCGTTAAAGTACATTGGTACGATGGAGGGTTTTTACCCGACCGACCCGAATTATTGCCAGAAGGAGAACCTTTGATCAGGGATGGTTTAGGAGGATGTATGTTTGTGGGTACTAAAGACACGCTAATTTGTGACTGTGGCGGGTTTAACCCTAGATTATTGTCAGGCCGGGTGCCCGAGGTTACTCCATATTTACGTAGAATTTCCGGTGCTGTGGGATATATCGATGGACCGCATGAGCAAGATTGGATCAGGGCATGTAAAGAATCACCTGAGAAGAGAACAAAAAGTTCAGCTCATTTCGGGTATGCCGGTCCTTTTAATGAAATGGTGTTGCTAGGCGTTCTGGCAGTTCGATTGAAAGGCTTGAATAAAATTTTGAAATGGGATGGGCCGAATATGAAATTCACCAATATATCGGACAATGAAACCATGGAAGTGGTCAAGACTTATGGGTTTCAAATGGTAGATGGCTCCCCTAAATGGAATGTAGAGCACGTCGAATTGAATGCCTTAGAATCAGCTACGGAATATATAAAACATAGCTATCACAATGAGTGGAGTCTTCCAAATATGCCTGTGTAAAGCTGTACAGGGTTGACTTATTAATGCATTAATTTTTAGTTCTTAAGTAATCCAATTTTTAAGGCATGTTTGGTGAGTCCTGCTAAATTTTTTACCTGTAGTTTCGATATAAGGTTTTTTCGGTAACTCTCTATGGTATGTTTGCTCAAGAATAACTTATCTGCAATTTCTTGGGTAGTATTTTCTTCGGCAATCAGTTTTAAGACTTCTTTTTCACGATCGGTAAGAGACACTTCTTCCAGCTTCCTGTTTTCGAACATAGCATCGGTATAAGCTTTTTTTACTTCTGTAGAAAAATACTTTTCTCCTTTTACAATAGTTCGCATAGCAAGAAGCAATTCGTCTTTCTCGGCATTTTTAGGTACATAGCCATCTACATTCGCCCGTATCAACTTGTCGATCATATCGCCCTCGATATGCATGCTGACCACCAAAGTCTTTAGAGCTGCATATTTTTTTTTCACCACTTGATTGAGCTCTATACCGTCCATTTCGGGCATGCTAAGGTCGGTGATTAATAAATGTAGATTCTTTGCACCATTAATTTCCAAGTACTTTATCACCTGCTGCCCGTTTTTAGCGGTCAGGGTTACCTGAAATTCAGGGGCCTCTTTCAAAATACTCATTAGGCCGTCTATAAACATTTTATGATCGTCGGCAATGATAAGGTTATAGGTCATGTTTGTTTTTTTTAATGGGTATTTCTATAGATATGGTGGTTCCTCTATGCGCAGTTGTATCGATATGTAGCGCACCGTTGAGTTCTAAAATCCGACTTTTTATATTTTTAAAACCGATGCCTTGGGTGATTTGTTGGGTATTGAAACCCACTCCGTCATCTTCGAAAATTAGGCTTAGCTCGTCGTCAATAAGACTGACATGAATTTCTACCTTATTTGCAGCGGCATGTTTTAGGGTATTGGTCATCAGTTCTTGAATAATTTTGAAAAGTTCCATTTGTAGTTTTTCGTCAATAATATTGATTGCTTCTTTTGGATGAGGATAAAACCCAATGTTAAGGGTTGCACTGGCCACTATAGATTTTACATATTCGTTTATCAAATCGGTAAAGGCGTTTTGTCTGAATTTTTTAGGAATAAGAGTATGTGAAATATCACGCACGAGTTGATAGGTTTCGTCTAACTGCCCGGCAATGCTTTTGTGTTTTGCGGTATCCCCTTTCAAACTTGCCATTTGCAGCTTTATTCCGGCCAGGTTGCTGCCTATACTGTCATGAAGTTCTTGGGCTATTCGCTTTCGTTCTTCGTCTTGCCCCTCCATGGTGGCCTTGATCAAATTAAGTTCTTGTTGCTGTTTTAAGGCAGTCAATTGTTGCTCGTTCAATATAGCCTGCTGTTGCGATAACTGACTTTGTGCCTGTAGTTTTTGGTAGTACATGTATAAAAGTGCGAAAATCGGAATCAAGATGACCAAGAAGCCGATAAGAAAGGCATATTTTATGGTCGTCTGTCGTTTTAACTCTTCGGTCTTTAGTATTTGGTCTTCTTGTAACGTCGTAATTTCCTTTTCTTTCTGCAAGGTTTCGTACTGTACTTCTAGCTCTTTATTAATACGTTGTTGCTGCTGTGCGCTTATTTGT
>JBATIN010000322.1:0-9847 GCA_049667765.1 Flavobacteriaceae bacterium | reverse complement strand
ACCTTATTGAAGAGGTGAAAAAAACAGAAGATGTTAAACTCGGCCAAGCCGTTCAGATTGCCTTGAACCAAGTGGTCGGGGCTTATGCCATAGCTGTTTTCGACAAGAAAAAACCAGACGAGATCGTGGTCGCTAAACTAGGAAGCCCATTGGCAATCGGAGTTGGTGATAACGAATTTTTTATAGCTTCAGATGCATCCCCTTTTATTGAGTTCACCAACAATGCCGTGTATCTTCAAGATGAAGAAATGGCTATTATACGATTGGGCAAAGAAATCAAATTGAGAAAGATCAAAGATGATGCTATCGCTTATCCCAATATTCTGGAGTTGAAAATGAATTTGGAGGAAATAGAGAAAGGCGGGTACGATCATTTCATGCTCAAGGAAATCTACGAACAGCCCAGAGCGATCTTGGATACCTATAGAGGAAGGCTATTGGCTGACCAAGGTATCATTAGAATGGCCGGCATCGATGAAAACCTTGAGAAATTCCTCAATGCACAACGAATTATTATTGTAGCTTGTGGTACATCATGGCACGCCGGTTTGGTAGCCGAATATATTTTTGAAGATTTGGCACGCATCCCCGTTGAGGTAGAATATGCCTCTGAATTTCGTTATCGTAACCCGGTCATTACCGATAAAGATGTACTGATTGCCATTTCACAATCGGGCGAAACAGCCGATACCTTGGCCGCTATTAAATTAGCAAAGGAAAAAGGCGCTTTTGTTTTTGGGGTATGTAATGTGGTTGGTTCTTCTATTGCAAGGGAAACTGATGCAGGGGCCTATACCCATGCCGGACCTGAGATCGGGGTAGCCTCAACAAAGGCATTTACCACTCAAATTACCGTTTTGACCTTGATTGCCTTAAAATTGGCGAAAGAAAAAGGTATTTTCACCAATTCTAAGTTCCATGAGTTTTTGACCGAGCTTGAATCGATTCCTGCAAAGGTTGAAAAGACCTTGTTGACCAATCCTCTGGTGGAAATCATTGCCGATGTGTATAAAGATTCTACCAACTGTCTTTATTTAGGGCGCGGATATAACTTTCCGGTGGCTTTGGAGGGAGCCTTAAAATTAAAGGAGATCAGTTATATACATGCGGAAGGGTATCCTGCGGCAGAAATGAAGCACGGGCCCATTGCATTGATCGATGAACAAATGCCTGTAATCGTAATTGCGACCAAAAGAGGGCATTACGAAAAAGTAGTAAGTAATATTCAAGAAATAAAATCTCGAAAAGGAAAGATTATAGCCATTGTAACCGAAGGTGACGAGCAGGTTAGGGATCTTGCCGATCACGTGATCGAAGTACCTGAAACCTTTGAGAGTCTAACCCCTTTGTTAACGACTATTCCATTACAATTGCTCTCGTATCATATTGCGGTAATGAGAGGCTGTAATGTGGACCAACCGCGCAACCTGGCAAAATCGGTTACGGTAGAATAGAAAATAATATTTTACTTATAGAAAAATGCCCGTGAAGGAAACTTCACGGGCATTTTTTATGGTATTCTATTTTTTACCTATGCTTTTTTGTCAATAATTTACTATGCATGCATAATTTTTTTTATTTTATTATTTTCGACTTGAAAAAATCTGTATCTTGCCTTACAACTAATTTAACTCAATAAATAAGATGAGAAAAATACTATTATTATCCATGCTAATGCTCGGAGCCATAGGGTTTTCGCAGACGACGGTCAATGGAAAAGTGGTAGATCAGAACAATGAGGTTGTCCCCGGCGCCAATATCGTAATTGAAGGTAAGGCGATAGGTACGGTCTCTGATTTTGATGGTAATTTTACCTTAGAAACTTCTGAAGTCCCCCCTTTTCGATTAAAGATTACCAGTATCGGCTTTACCGATGCTACACAACAAATTACCGAGAACCAACAAACGGTAACCATTGTGATCAATGAGGCCGAAACCTTTTTAGATGAGGTCGTAATTTCCGCCTCTAGAACCCCTGAACGCATATTCGAGTCTCCGGTTACGGTAGAACGTTTTGGGCTTCAAGAAATTAAGAACACCTCTTCCGCCTCCTTTTATGGCGGGCTTGAAAATTTGAAAGGTGTCGATGTCAATACGAACAGTTTAACCTTTCAATCGGTAAATACTAGGGGTTTTGCAACCTTCGCCAATACGCGGTTCATGCAATTGGTAGATGGTATGGACAACTCCACGCCTGCACTGAACTTCCCTATAGGAAACTTGGTAGGGATGGTCGAGACTGATGTGCAGAGCGTTGAACTGCTTCCGGGTGCTTCCTCGGCGCTCTATGGAGCTAATGCCTTTAACGGTATTCTCTTTATGCGGAGTAAAAGTCCTTTCGACTATCAGGGGATAAGCGTTTCCATTAAACAAGGTATCACTTCGCAAGAAGCTGCAGGCGACAATCCCTACACCGATTTTGGTATCAGGGCCGCCTATAAGTTCAGCGATAAATTCGCCGCTAAAGTAAACTTTGGCTACCTAAAAGGCACTGATTGGGCGGCAAACAATAGAGAAGGATTGGATGAAAATAATTTTGCTGCTGATGGTAGAACTAGAGCAGATATAGACTATAACGGTATCAATGTATATGGTGACGAAGTGTCAAATAATATCAATGATGTGGCCGTATTGCTAGAAGGTGCAGGAATTTTACCAGCAGGCGCCAATGCTTTGGTACCCTCTGTTATCGTTAGCAGAACGGGGTATGATGAAAGTACCTTGACCAATTATAATGCAGAAAGTATAAAAGCAGATTGGGGATTATATTATCGTCCTATTGAAGACAATAGTCTAGAATTATCTTATGTGGGCAAAGTTGGCACAGGTTCTACGATTTACCAAGGTACCAACCGTTATAATATTAATGGATTCTTTCAAGAACAGCACAAGCTAGAAATTAAAAACGATAATTTCTTTGTAAGAGGTTATCTAGTTGGCGATAAAGCAGGTGATTCTTACGATATGGTCGCAACGGCAATCAATATTAATAGGGTTTGGAAAGATGATAGAACGTGGTTCGGAGAATATGCAGGAACATATGTACAGGCTACTTTAGGTGGAGCCACTGATGTTCAAGCCCATGCGGCCGCCAGGGCTCAAGCGGAATCTGGTCGATTTCTACCAGGATCACCCGAGTTTCAGAGTGCTTTTAACAGAGTAATCAAAGATCCAGATCTTCTTTCAGGTTCTCAATTTAGGGATGCTTCTAAATATTATCATGCCGATGCGAACTATAACTTCAGCCATCTAATCGATTTTGCCGAAATCCAAGTGGGTGGCTCCTTTAGACAATATAGCCTGAACTCTTTTGGAACAATTTATACCGATTTTGATGGTCCTATCGATTATAACGAATTTGGTATCTACACCCAGGTCCAAAAGAAAATAGAATTGTCTGGGGAGAAAAGCTTAAAATTAACAGGCTCTGTACGATATGATAAATCTGAGTTTTTTGATGGCTTCTTCTCACCTAGGGTTTCCGCTGGCTTAACCCTAAATCGGGATCATAATATAAGAGCTTCAGTTCAAACAGGATTTAGAAATCCAACGACGCAAGATCTTTTTATTGGATTATTTACAGGTCGGGATATTTTAATTGGATCGGCGCCCGACAACTTGGATCGATATACCAGGTCTTACGATGTAAGTGCGCGGGGTCAGCTGTTAGGTCAGCCGGCATCTATCGTACAATCAGGAAGGGCTGCTTACGAGAATTCTTATTCACTAAGTTCTTTTAATGAGTTAAGGGAAACTGGGAATCCAGCGGCCTTACAGATTGCTAATCCGAACGTAGTTAAACCTGAGCAAGTAACGTCTTATGAAATTGGATATCGAGGTAAAATCGACAAACTGGTCATTGATTTTAGTGCATACTACAATAATTATAAAGATTTTATTTCGCAAGAAGTCGTAGTAGCACCACTATATGGTACAGTAGGTGATAATTCGTTATCGGTTCAAGCTATATCGAATAGTGATTTCAGAAGGTATGGCGCCTATACAAATTCTGATGTTGATATTAGTTCTTATGGCGCTTCAATTGGTTTGAGCACGAAAGTTCTCGGTAATTTTGATTTGGGAGGAAGCTATACGTTTACCAAACAAGATTTCGATCAAGCTGCAAATCCTGATTTTATGTCCAATTTCAACACGCCAGAACATAAATTCAAGGCCTCTTTTGGAAACGATGCATTGTTCAAGAACTTTGGTTTCAATGTTAACTATCGATTTAGTGATGACTATTTCTGGGAAGCTACTTTTGGTCAAGGGCTTGTACCAGAATTCCACGTGCTTGATGCCCAGGTGAACTTTACCATTCCAAGTTTAAAATCTACCTTGAAAGTTGGGGGTACCAACCTTTTAGGGGATGAGTATTTTACTGCCTTTGGAACAGGATTTATAGGGTCAATGTACTATGTAGGATTGACTATCAATAATTTATAATCTTAAGAAAATGAAAATCATGAGACTAAAATATATAGCATTGCTAGCCCTTTTCATGGCATTTACCGCGTGTAATGATCCTGAAGATGTCATTCCAGAAGAAGAGCTAGTTGTAATCGTTGAGCCAGTAGCCTTAATTGCAGGTTCGGCAGATTTCTCAACCTATGTGTCGTTGGGCAATTCATTAACCGCTGGTTTTACCGATAATGCATTGTTCAAGGCGGGGCAGCAAAACTCCTTTCCAAATATCTTGGCCGCCAAATTTGCCTTAGCAGGCGGGGGGGCATTCTCTCAACCTTTGACCAATGATAATATTGGCGGTTTATTGGCCGGAGGTGCCCAATTACCGGGTTTCAATCCCAGATTGGTGTTTGGTGGCTCAGGTCCGGTTCCTTTGTCCGCTGTAATAGGGCCAGTAGTTCCAACAACAGATATCGCATTGAATAATCCATCAGGTCCTTTTAACAATATGGGCGTTCCTGGTGCTAAAAGCTTTCATCTCTTGGCTCCGGGGTATGGTAATCTGGCCAACCTTTCGTTAGGCCTCGCGAACCCTTATTACGTTCGAATGACAGGGTCAACGCCCGACGCCAGTATTCTACAATTGGCTATGGCGCAATCACCTACCTTTTTTACTTTATGGGCAGGTAATAATGACGTATTGGGATATGCCACAACAGGTGGTGATGGCACCAACCCCATTACAGGCCAAGCTACCTTTGATTTTGCAATTAGTACTTTGGTCTCCACTTTAACTGGAGGGGGAGCAAAAGGGGTTATGGCTAATATTCCGGACGTAACTACGATTCCACACTTTACTACTGTACCGCATAATCCTTTAAGTCCAACGAATGAATCTTTTGGACCTTTAATTCCTACCTTAAATGGAGTATTCGGCCAGTTAAATCAAGTATTTGCTTATTTAGAAAGTCAGGGTGTTCCAAATGCAACAGCACGAAGTATCGTATTTTCATCAACGGAAGCCAGTGCAGTGGTCATAAAAGACGAGGCTTTACTAGACTTATCGACACAGATCACAGCAGTTTTATTGCAGAGTCCTACATTTCCTGCCTTTGTGCAATCTTTTGGTTTACCTGCGCAAGCAGCGCCAATCGTAGCCAATCTTTTTGGGGCAATTTATGGTCAGGCAAGGCAAGCAACGGAAGATGATCTTTTTGTCTTACCCAGTATTTCGGTAATAGGTACCGTTAATACAAGTTCGGTCGCGTTTTTAATGTCACAGGGATTATCACAAGCTTTGGCGGGTCAATTTTCCGTTGAAGGAGTCAGTTTGCCTTTAGAAGACAAATGGGTATTGTTGCCTTCCGAACAATTGGAAATTAAAACGGCTACTGATAATTTCAATGCAACAATAGCTACCGCTGCATCTGGAGCAGGGCTTGCTTTTGTTGATGCCAATTCGCTCATGCAACAATTGGCGAGCGGAGGCTTCAAAGACGGGAATTATACCATGACTGCAAATTTGGTGACCGGTGGTGCTTTTTCCTTAGATGGGGTTCACCCAACTGCAAGGGGATATGCCTTGATCGCTAATGAGTTTATGAAGGCCATAGATGCCACCTACGGTTCAAATTTTGAACTATCGGGGTCATTGCTCGATATCGGTAACGCGCCTACCAATTTTTCGCCTACGCTTCAATAGCGTGTCAGAATTAAAAAAAATATAATGCCCTCTTGTTGAGGGCATTTTTTATGTCAAAAAAGAAATGAAAGTAGTTTTCAAATCAAACAGAAAACAATATCTTTGCAGCCTGAAAAACATAGGTTCAAAGGGGCCATTTTCAGATACGATAATCTTAATTACTTAAACACGTACGTAATGTCAAAAGTTACAGGTAAAGTTTCCCAGATCATTGGGCCAGTAGTAGATGTTGAATTTCAATCGGGTTCCAATCTTCCAAAGATCTACGATTCATTGGAAATCACAAATAAAGATGGTTCTATATTAGTGCTCGAAGTGCAATCTCATACTGGTGAGAATACGGTAAGAACCATTTCTATGGATTCAACCGATGGTTTAAGCAGAGGTACCACTGTGGTAGCCACAGGGGCTGCGATCCAAATGCCGGTAGGAGATGATATTTACGGACGACTTTTTAATGTAATCGGAGATGCTATCGACGGTTTGGGCGATTTGCCTAAAGCGGGTAAAGATGGACTTCCAATCCACCGGGAAGCTCCAAAATTTGAAGACCTGACCACGACTACCGAAGTTTTGTTCACAGGTATCAAGGTAATTGATTTGATCGAGCCTTACGCAAAAGGAGGAAAGATTGGTCTATTCGGTGGTGCGGGTGTTGGCAAAACCGTATTGATTCAAGAATTGATCAACAATATCGCCAAAGGCCATGGTGGTCTTTCGGTTTTCGCTGGTGTTGGCGAAAGAACAAGGGAAGGAAACGATTTGCTCCGAGAGATGCTCGAATCTGGAATTATAAAATATGGGAATGATTTCATGCACTCGATGGAAGAAGGTGGATGGGATTTATCCAAAGTAGATAAAAAAATAATGAAAGAATCGAAAGCGACTTTCGTTTTCGGTCAAATGAACGAACCTCCAGGAGCACGTGCACGAGTTGCGCTTTCTGGGTTGACCATTGCAGAGTATTTCCGTGATGGTGCAGGTGAAGGACAAGGGAAGGACGTACTTTTCTTCGTTGATAATATTTTCCGTTTTACTCAAGCGGGTTCCGAGGTTTCAGCGCTTTTAGGTCGTATGCCTTCGGCGGTAGGGTACCAACCCACTTTGGCAACTGAAATGGGTGCCATGCAAGAACGTATTACCTCAACCAAAAGAGGTTCTATTACCTCTGTACAAGCGGTTTACGTGCCTGCGGATGATTTAACAGATCCGGCACCGGCAACCACGTTTGCCCACTTGGATGCAACAACCGTGTTGTCTCGTAAGATTGCAGAGCTAGGGATTTACCCGGCGGTGGATCCATTGGATTCAACTTCACGTATTCTTACTGCGGCAATTTTAGGAAAAGAGCATTATGATTGTGCGCAACGTGTAAAAGAGTTGTTGCAACGTTATAAAGAATTACAGGATATCATCGCCATCTTAGGAATGGAGGAATTATCTGAGGAAGATAAGTTGGCCGTAGGTCGAGCTCGACGTGTACAGCGTTTCTTGTCTCAGCCTTTCCATGTTGCCGAACAGTTTACAGGTATACCAGGAGTTTTGGTAGATATTAAGGAAACAATAAAAGGTTTCAATATGATTATGGATGGTGAATTAGATCGCTTGCCAGAATCTGCCTTTAACCTTAAAGGTACCATTGAAGAAGCAATCGAAGCCGGCGAGAAAATGTTGGCGGAAGCTTAAATAAGTTGTCCGTTAAGGGTTGATAGTTGTTCGTTTAATTTTAGAACAATCAACCAACAACGAACAACCAACAACTAAAAAATATGTATTTAGAAATCGTATCACCGGAAGCTACATTATTTGCAGGCGAAGTTACTTCGGTATCCGTTCCAGGGATCAATGGTGATTTTCAAATGTTGAACAATCATGCCCCGATCGTATCGTTATTGCAAGAAGGCAAGGTACGGGTCGATGGAAATATGGATATCGACGAGGCCTATGCTTCAAAATTTTCAAAGGATACCAACGGTAGAACTGTACTTCATATCAGTAGTGGAACTATTGAAATGAAGGATAACAAGATTATAGTTTTGGCAGATTAAACTTTGCCATTTAAATAACAATGAAAGCCATACGATATGTATGGCTTTTTTATTTCTTATATTCTAATATATCGGATGGCTGACAATCTAAAGCTTTACAAATGGCTTCCAAAGTAGAAAACCGAATAGCCTTTGCCTTGCCGGATTTTAGGATAGACAGATTTGCCTCAGTAATGCTAATGAGTTCAGCAAGTTCTTTGCTCTTCATATTCCGTTCTGCTAATACAATATCTAAGTTTACGACTATGCTCATGTTTATATGGTTAGGTCGTTTTCATCCTTTAATTGATAGCCCTCTTTAATTAATTGTGCCACGATTAAGAGAAAAAATGCTATAATTAAAAGGGGTATCCTGTCGCCTAGTGCAGCTCCTACTTTTCTTCCAAAATTATATGCAGTAGATTCCCCTAAAACAGCAACTTTACTTAACGAGTTTTCAACAATTCTTAAAATGAATATAAAAACAGAATAAAGAATAAGTCCTTTACCTACTAACTTAAATATTATACTATTCTTTTTTGTAAAAATTGAATTTTCTTTCGCATCGTAAATTGCTTTTCTAAATTTTAAAAGAAGCCAAAGCATGTAGCTAAGTAAAATAATGGTTGTTATAGTGAGCAGCCAATTTATACTTGATGAATCTAAATCTGTGGATGAATGGGAAAGATTAAATCTTTGAATTACTAACTGGGATAACGATGCAACTTTTGTTAAAAGATTAATAACTATAGAGAAAACTAAAAAGTTGACAAAATATTTAAATGTGGTGTAAAGTTTTTTCATGGTATGATTATTATTGTTTATCGATAACAAATATATAAAAATTATTGATAAACAATAATAAAAATTAAAATAAAGTTCGTCAAAAGTTTTTTAGGGAAATCAATTCCCAGTTTTGACCCAACTACTGCGAGCATCACGCTCTTGCCCTTTCTGATTTGTGTTTCTTGTATCTTTTTCTAATATCTAAATATTCAATTCTCACTACTTATCACTCATCCGCTACAACAATAGCCCGAGCAAACAGAAATGTTATCTCCAATCCCAATTAATCAATTCCCAAGAAACTCCATCGGAAACCTGCGTCTTTAAAATTGTAAAGCCTATACTTAAATGTGCTTTTAAAGATCGTTGGTTGCTGGTTGCCACTTCTGTGAGCAAACAATCAAATTCTTGCTCTAGTTCTTGTTTATAGTAGTGGTACATGCCTCTAAAAACGCCTTGCTTGCGATAGTTTTTTGAAACACATACTTGGCCCATGGCCACATAGTTCTTCTCGCCCAGAAGTTCGGTCGCCGTTTCGAACATGGCCGATAAAACGGATATCTCATCACGAAATTCTTTGAGCATGACCAGGGCATAGCCAATAACCGCGTCGTTATCCTTTGCTATAATATGGGCGCAGGCATCGTTCATTTTTTTTAAGATCTCGTAGCTATGCGCTACCGTAACAAAGCCTTCTTTTTCTAGCTCATGAGCCTCAAGCGATGCAATGGCATTCTCTTTTTGTAGCGTCAATATTTGACGAAGTTCCTTTTCAGTCGTCGCACGTTTATATTCAATGTTCATCTAGCCTATAGTAAGTCGGTTTATATGCATGTCTGATGCCCTAAGTTTTGTAAAGCTAGTTTAAAAAACAGGCTAATCAGGGTTCTATAGTTAACCAGCCATTTCTATTTTTCAGTATTTT
>JBATIN010000321.1:0-6844 GCA_049667765.1 Flavobacteriaceae bacterium | reverse complement strand
ACGGCTGGCCTGGTTCTCGGTCAACATCCCCAAGGTACAGCAGACCTCCATATCCAATTTATTGATGGTGCGCACCATTTCCAACACCTGATCGAACTCGGGACCGTCTTTTACATTACGCCATGCAGCGCCCATGCATACGCGAGAGCTGCCAGAAGCCTTCGCCCTTAAGGCCTGCGCCTTTACATGAGAAACCGTCATCAGGTCGTTAGTCTCAATATCGGTATGGTACCGTGCCGCTTGGGGGCAATAGCCACAATCTTCAGGGCAGCCACCGGTTTTTATCGAAAGTAAGGTAGACACTTGCACCGTATTGGGGTCGTGATGCTGTCTGTGCACAGTAGCCGCTTCGTATAACAGCTCCATCAGGGGCTTGTTATAGATATCCAAGATTTCTTGTTTGGTCCAAGTATGTCGTATGGTAGGCATGAATTTTGCTGTTTTTCTTATCGATCCAAAATTAGCCTATTTAAAATCATAACCCAAAAAACAAGTATCAATTTAGGTTTTTGATTATGGCAAGTTGACGCTTCAAATGTCAAATAATAGCTAAAACTGATTCTTTAAAAAGTAATCATACTGAGCTAAGGCCTGGAAAGTAGTATACTTACCGCATTTCCGCCAAAGCCTACGGCATTGACCAAAACTTTCCTTATTGCATTTGGCTTGTCTCCATAACTTGTATAAGGAACAGAAACGACCTCTTGCATTTGAAGCATTAAAATTGCCAATTCAATGCTCAACATGCCCGAAGCCCCAAAGGTGTGACCTACTTTCCATTTATTGGTAGTCACGAATGGTATTTTGTTTTTGAATACTTTTTCAATGGCCTTGAATTCCGATAAATCGCCCTTTACGGTTCCAGGGGCGTGCATTACGATAACATTGATTTCTTCAGGTTTTGTAGTGTCCAACGCCATTTTCATAGAACGCTGAAAACATATGGCATCTGCTGAAATAGAAATATTATGTTGCAGCACTTCGGTCGCATAGCCAATACCCTCAATAACGGCCAAAGTATTTTCATGGATTCCCTTTTCTAGACAAGCCACCGAGGCCCCTTCGCCTAAAACCATAGTGTTTTGTTTTTTTTCTAAATCTAGGGCGCGGCAAGGGTGGCTTCGGCTACGCTCAGCCACCGAATTTCGGCTATGATCGGTTTCTGAGTCACCGCGGTGACTGAGCGGAGCCGAAGTCACCGAAGCATAAATTTTCAAGGCTTTCATCTGGGCGATCGTAAACGGGGTCAAAGGGGCCTCGCTTCCCCCGACCAAAAATTTATCGGCCATGCCGCTTTTGATCCATGCCATTCCGTTCAATAGCGCATGCAAGGCCGTTGAACAGGTGATGGAATGCGAAATTTCCGGTCCTGATGATTGAAGATCATGGGCTACCCATGAAGCAATATTGCCCAAAGTAGTGGTCGGAGACGTTAGGGTCGCAGCTTTATTCTCGGTAATAAACTCTTTATGGTATTTTTCGAACAAGGCCGTTGCCCCTCTTGATGAACCTATATTGATGCCGAAGTTGTGTGAATGATTCACATTACCATGGGCCCATTTGGCCATGTCGAAGGCCTTTCGCGAGGCGTAAATAGCGAACAGTACACTATCGTCTAAATTCTTGTATTTGGCATCTGAGCTTCGCAGTGCCGTAATTTCCTGTTTGGCTACTTCTGGCAAGGGGGCGATCCATTCCAATGCATTGCTAAACTTCTTGGTAATAAAAAGCGGTGCCGGATTTTGGTAGGCCGCCCAAGCGGCATCAAGCGAGGTGCCCAATGGCGAAACGGAAGCAATGGCGGTAATGGAAATAGGGTCTTTCAAATCAAAAATTTAAATTATAGCGAGGGCACTTTTAATTGCGGCATACACTTTTTGAAGCTGTTCGTCTGAAATACTATATGGCGCCTGAATATAAATGGTATTTCCTAACGGACGTAAAAACACCCCGTTATCCATAAAATGTTTGAACAATTTATCCCGCAGATTGCCGTACCGCTCCATTTTCAGGTTCAGGTCAAGGGCATAGATGATACCGCATTGGCGGGTCATTGCAACCTTAGGATGATGTTTGATCTCGTCGTTAAACCGTTTATGGCTTTCCATAATTCGCATGATATTTTGCTGCATTTCTTCACTTTGCAGCAACTCAAGCGCAGCCAAGGCCGTCGTACAGGCCAACGGATTTGCGGTATAGGTATGTCCGTGAAAAAGTCCTTTCGAAATCTCGTCACTGTAAAAAGCATCGTATACTTTTTGGGTGCAACTGGTAATGGCCATGGGCATAATGCCTGCCGTTAAGGCCTTTGACAGACAGATAATATCCGGTTTTGTATCCAATTGATCCGAAGCAAAGTTTGTGCCCGTTTTGCCAAAGCCCGTCATTACCTCATCAGCAATGCACAATACTTTGTGTTTTTTGAGTAGTTTCAGAATCTGGTCCAGGCCATCGGCATCATGCATTTTCATCGCCGCGGCGCCCTGTACCAAAGGCTCATAGATAAAGCCCGCAAAATCGACTTGCTGCAAACGACACGCCAAATGGGCAAGAATGGTTGCTATATTTTCTGTGGTTGGAACAGGAATGCGTTCCACTTCCATAAAAAAATCTTCAAACGGCCCGTTATAGACCGAGAGGCCCGAAACCGACATGGCACCAAAGGTATCGCCATGAAAGCCATCTTCAAAAGCGAGCATCACTTTTCGCTTCTCCCCTAGATTGAAATGGTATTGCAAGGCCATTTTTATACCGATTTCCACAGCCGTAGAACCATTGTCTGAGAAAAAAAGTTTCTGTTGATTCTCAGGAAGTAGTTTAATGAGTTCTTCGGAAAGCGCAACGGCCGGTTCGTGCGTAAACCCGCTAAAGACCAGATGATGCAGTTTTCTCATTTGATCCGCCACCCGCTCTATGATAAAGTCGTTGCAATGCCCATACATACAGGTATACCAAGAAGCAATAGCATCTACATACTCTTTTCCTGCTTCATCGTAGAGTATGGCGCCCTTGGCCTTAACAATGCCCAACATTTCAGGTTGAAGTTTATGTTGCGTCAATGGATGCCAAAGGTGTTTTTGGTCTCTTGCCGTAAGATTTTTAAATGGGGCAGCCTTCATGCAACGCGCTATTTCTCTATCTTGCAAAGATGGGGAATAATTCAGTAAGCAGTATCCAGTAACAGTGTGCAGTAAATTATAAAATAATTACTTGGTTCTACATGATTAATAGGTTTGTCGCAAAAGGAATTCTTGCCTACAGTACTTTAAAGAATAGGGCGGTATTTCTAATTCTATTTTTGGTCTCTTTTTTTATTCGCTTGCCCTTTTTTTTCAGGGATTATATTGATCGTGACGAAAGCACCTTTATCCTCATGGGGCAATCTTGGGTTGATGGCCATTTACCCTATACCGAATTGTGGGACCTAAAACCGCCGATTACCTTTTTATTTTTTGCGGGAATCATCTACCTCTTTGGAAAGAGTTTTATCGCCATTCGTTTGGCGGGGGTCTTTGTAGTTGCCATCACCGCCTTCTTTAGCTATAATATTGCAGCTTCGCTGAGTACCAAGAAAGTGGCGTTATGGGCCGGAATATTTTCTGTGGCGTTACAGAGTATGTTCGGAAGCATCCAAGGGGTAATGTCTGAGCATATTTGCATTGCCTTCTTTATGGTCGGACTTTACCTCTTAATACGATACCAAAATTTTAAAGCGTATTTAGGTGCTGGACTATTTATGGGGCTTGCCGTAATGACCAAACTTAATATTGCCTATGCGGTTCTTTTTGCCATTTCGGGCGTTGTGTTTCATTTATTGTACAGGAAAAAAATAGGCAAGGGCCTTTCGGCAATTGTCCTGTTCGGCATTGGAGTATTGGGTATCGTTCTTTTAACCATTCTTCCGTATTATTTTACGGATGCAACGGAAATTTGGTGGAAGTCGGTGATATTAGCTTCCTTGGAATATGCCGGCGCACGTAGAAGTAGCATCCTATCTTTGGCTCCCACCTTTTTAATTATAGGTGCATTTTTGTTTTTTTCCTATAAAAAAAACTACCTCAACTTTAAAGATGCCAAGATCCAGTTGCTTACTGCGGCAATGGTAGGTGTACTGTTCTCATATTATAAGGCCGGTCGCATCAATAGCCATTACCTTATTCAGCTTTACCCTATCGTTATTATCCTTTTCGCCATTGTCGTTAGCCGAATATCTTTTTTAACAAAACTCAACTATCGGCCCTACGCTATTCTACTTTTACTAGTATTGCCCATGGAGAGCTATTTGGAGTATGTGGCCCTAGTGAAGCACAAAATGGAGCGTGGCACTTTTTATAATGGAGAAGGTATTACTGTGCCCCAATATCTTAAGGAACATGGCTATGAAAGTAAAAATATTTTGTTCTTAGAGTACCATATCGGATATTGGCCTTTAGGCGCCAGCCCCCCGACGAAGGCGGCCACACACCCCAGTAGCATTTGCAGGTTTGAACTGTTTCCTTATTTTGATAATCCAAGAAAAACAAATGTTGAAGAGCTTCAATACATTATGCAAGAGGTGAGACCGAAACTGGTGGTCACTCGAAAAAATAGACTGATTTTCGACAAAAAACTAGTAAAGGAAAACCAGTACATAAACAACCAGTTGAAAGCTAACTATAAAATTTTGGCCACGGTAGACCAGGCCGAAATCTATCAGCGACTATAATGTTTCTAACACAGGTTTCAATTGCTGGGCATATTTTTTAATCACGGCTTTATCAAACTTTTTTTCCTCATTAATACGGCCCAATATGGAGGCGCCCGTTTTTTTAGCAATGATTTCTTCGGTCGTCTTATGTTCATTTCCGTTAAAGAGAATGGCGACATCATAGCCTCTGCTTTGCAACCAGCCAACGGTCAATAAGGTGTGGTTGATACTGCCCAAATAATGTCTTGAAACCACAATTACCTTGTATTGGGGCATGATAATATCCAAAATAGTATCTTCATCGTTTAAAGGCACTAGTAGTCCGCCAGCCCCTTCAATGACCAGATGGTTATCTGTATCAGGCTCCACTATTTTCTGAAGGTCAATATGGATTCCGTCAATATCAGCTGCTGCATGCGGACTCATGGCCGAGCTCAGTTCATAGCTGCTTTTGCGAACTGTTGTTTTCGTGTTCGATATAAGTTCGGCAATTTTATGGCTATCGCTATGGTTTAAATCGCCTGCCTGTATCGGTTTCCAATAATCGGCTTCAAGGGCTTCGGTAATAATGGCCGCGGCAATGGTCTTGCCTACCGCAGTAGAAATTCCGGTAACAAATATCTTTTTCATCTATTCTTGGTTTGTAATCATTCCGCATTTTAAACAACGGTATTTTCGCTTTTCGAAAAACGGAAATAATTTATAAAAAATTCCTTTTCTTTCATAATACGGCTCAGATCTTTGAGCCTTGCAATTGGGACAAATGATAAGATTGCCGTCATTATCTATGGCGTAGGCGCGTATTTCGTTATATATTTCCAGGGCCCGCTCCTTATCTTTACTATAGACCTGTAATTTTACCCCTCCGATGGCATTGCTTATCAACGGGTCTGAGTTCAGCGTATTTTCATCACGTAGAAAAACCGGAATACCCTCCGATTCCAATTTGCCCTTTATGATCTGCACGTCGGCTGCAAACTCAAAAGCACCAAGTGTATAAAATTTGGTCTCCATAGGTTTCAAAGATACTTTTTCAAAAGTTGTAAAACCAAACCTATTTCTTGTTCGCCGTTTGTGCTGTGCAAACAAAAACGCAAACGCTCTTTTCCTTCGGGTACAGTAGGCGATAAAATGGCCCTGACATCAAAGCCATCATCGGCCAATTTTTTTGAAAGGGATTTTACCTTGGTATTGCCCGGAACGATACAACTTTGTATGGCCGAATCACTCGATATAAAATGGGCTGCCAATTTTAAGGATGACAGCTTTTCCGTAAAAAAGTAAATATACTGCCGCAACACGTCGACTTGGGCCGACCCCTCGGGGGAAGCTAAATATTGATAGGCCGAAAGCACGGTAACAAGAGTATGTGGCGGAAGCCCCGTGGTATAAATAAAGCTTCTTGCAAAATTTACCAGATAATCGACCAAGGCTTGACTTCCTAAAACGGCGGCACCATGACTGCCAAGGGCTTTTCCGAAGGTAATGATACGGGCAAAAACATCATTTTCAATGCCCAGTTCATGCACCATACCTGCGCCTTGTTTGCCAAAAACCCCAATGGCATGGGCCTCGTCTACTACCAAGTGAAAACCGTACTGTTTGCAGAAATCGTTCATTGATTTTAGATCGGGGCGATCGCCATCCATAGAGAAAACGGACTCGGTGACGATGTAGACTTCTCCTTCGTTTTTAGAATCACTAGCATTTCGGCTACGCTCAATGCCTAATTTTAAATCTTCAAGGTCGTTATGACTGAACTTATAGGCCTTCGCCGTGCCCATTATAATACCGTCTCGAATACTGGCGTGAATAAATTCATCGTAAAAAACCACGTCGGTTCTTTGCGGCACGGCACTAAAGAACCCAATATTGGCATCGTAGCCAGAATTGAAGACTAGGGCCGATTCGGCTTGGTGAACCTTGCAGAGTTGCTCTTCTAAAGCTTGATAAAGTCTATGATTTCCAGAAATTAAACGAGATCCCGAAGCCCCGTTTTGTGAGATTCCCTTTTTTAAGAGCAATTGAAATGCGCCAGCGAAAATTGTTTCGTTATGGGCAAATCCTAAATAATCATTGGAAGAAAAATCGATGAGCCCCGAGGCAGTCGACAGGCTTCTAAGCGAATTAGCCGCTTTTCGGTCGTCCAATTTTTCT